>DQWD01000275.1 GCA_011042725.1 Candidatus Aminicenantota bacterium
ACTCACCTGGACTTAATTATCATGACTGGGGAAACACTCTCTCCCGACAATTTACCTGGGCTAGCTACGATGACCACTAGAATGATAGGTTTAGAGACCAGGCAACTCTCCTCTGAAAAAATAAAAGAGACAATTGAATTACTGGGAGGATCCTTCCAGGCCCAAACTTATCTTGACTATTCTAGCCTCACCCTTGAAGTTTTAGCTGATTACACCGATAAAGCTCTGGCTTTATTTCAACAATTCCTGCTTTCTCCCTCTTTTAACCTAAAGGTTTTTGATCAACTTAAAAGAGAAATTTATTATGACTTAGTTCGAAAAAGTATCAATTCTGAATTCTTAGCTAAGAGACTTCTCTTTCAACTTCTTTTTAATAACCATCCCTACCGAAAAATTGCTTTTACTCGAGATGATATTCGAAAAATTCAACTTAAAGATGTCAAAATGTTTTTTGACCAGTATATTCTCCCTAACAATTCTCGAATTATTTTTATCGGCAATTTGGATCTAAAGACAGCCGCTAAGAAAACAAGCCAAGCATTATTCTCTTGGAAGAAAAGACCCTTAGCTACCACCACCTTCTCCCCTCCTCTGCCAGCTACTAAGATCAAAATTGGTTTAATCCACCTGCCTCAACGAAAAGATGTGACCATCTACTTGGGGAATGTTGTTTTTCCGAAATCAAAAAAAGATAACTTTGCTTATTCAGTGCTCAGTCATATTCTCGGAGGGAATACTTACAGTCGTTTATTTTTAAGATTAAGAGAAACAAAGGGATACGCTTATTATGCTTTTTCTGAGTTCGAACTACTCAAAAACTGTGGGCTTTTCACCGTTAGGGCTCGCGTTCGACCTGAGGTTTTGGAAGAAAGCCTTCAAGAAATATTCGCTGTGCTTCGCGAAATAATTATTGACCAAAAAGTAGCCAACTATGAATTGGAACAGGCCAAATCCTTCCTCATTGGCCGCATGCCAGTGGAACTTGAATCATTAAACAACTTGGCCTTTCGGCTTACTTCTATGAGTATTTATGGATATGGAAATGAATATTGGCAAAAATATTACGCCAATATCATGGAAGTAACTCCTGATGATGTATTTCAAGTGGGGCAAAATTCTGCCCTTCTGACCCCGATAATCACCTTATCCGGTGATAAAGAGATAATTTCTAACCACCTCAAATCTTTATCCATTGACCTTTACGATTTAAACGGCCAATATCTATCTACACTGAAGAAAGGAGATTAACCATGAAGTTAGTTGAATGTGTACCTAATTTTAGCGAAGGTCGTGACCTGGAAAAAATCCAGGCTATTACCAAGGAGATTGAATCCACTCCTGGGATTAAACTTCTTGATGTTGACCCTGGAGAGTCAACTAACCGGACGGTAGTTACTTTCATTGGTGAGCCAGAAGCAGTTAAAGAAGCTGCTTTTAAAGCCATTAAAAAGGCTGCCGAAGTAATTGACATGCGTTTCCACAAAGGTGCTCATAGCCGGATTGGAGCCACTGACGTTTGCCCATTTGTGCCGGTGACGGGCGTGACTATGGCTGATTGTGTCCGTTTGGCTCATGAACTGGCTAAAAAAGTAGCTGAGGAACTTAATATTCCTGTCTATCTCTACGAAGAAGCGGCTCAAAAACCAGAAAGGCGTAACCTAGCCACCATCCGCGAGGGAGAATATGAAGGACTCCCCGAAAAGTTAAAGGATCACGATTGGGCTCCTGATTATGGAAAACCGGTATTTAATCCTCAAGCTGGAGCAACCGTAATTGGAGCCCGGGAATTTTTAATTGCTTATAACATTAATCTTAATACCAAAGACCGACGATTGGCTCACGAAATTGCCCTCAATCTGAGGGAAAGAGGGCGGGCCAAGAGAGACAAAAAGGGGAAAATAATCCGTGATGAATCCGGCAAGGCCATCATGGTTCCCGGCAAATTTAAAGCTGTCAAAGCGGTGGGGTGGTATATCGAAGACTATGACATTGCCCAAATCTCGATAAATTTCACTAATTATAAGATTTCTCCCCCCCATCTTGTTTTTGACGAAGCGATTAAAGAAGCCGAAAAATTAGGCTTGAGGGTCACCGGCAGCGAACTCGTCGGCCTCATCCCCAAAGAAGCTCTCCTCATGGCAGGACGCTATTATCTGGAGAAACAGGGAAAAAGCCCCGGCCAACCAGAAGAAGAACTAATCGATGTAGCCATAAAATCCCTAGGTCTAAACGATGTGGCTCCCTTTGATCCGCAGAAAAAAATAATCGAGTACCAATTTCAAGAATTTGACGATCCCTTAATCAAGAAAGATGTCCGAAATTTCGTTAATAAAGTCTCTATGGATACTCCTACTCCTGGAGGGGGGAGTGTCGCGGCCCTCAGCGGGGCGTTGGCTACAGCCTTGGCCGCAATGGTCTCTAATTTAACCGTGGGGAAAAAAGGCTACGAGAAAGTCCAGAAAACAATGAAGAAAACCGCCCAACAAGCTCAAGATTTAAAAGAGTTTTTCCTGCGAGCCGTTGACCTTGATACTGCCAGTTTTGATCAAGTTATGGAAGCTTTCCGCTTACCCCGCAAAACTGAGGAACAAAAAGCCGCCCGGGAAAAAGCCATCCAGGAAGCAACAAGAGAAGCAACTCGTGTTCCCTTGTTGGTTATGGAAAAAGGACTGGAAGCATTAAAATTAATCAGAGTTGTTGCTGAAAATGGAAATAAAAATTCCATCAGCGATGCGGCCGTAGCTGCTTTAGCCGCTTTGACTGCCGTCGAAGGAGCTTACTATAACGTATTAATCAATTTGCCCGGCATTACTGATCAACAATTCCGGACAAGTGTTCGTCGGAAAGCGGGACAAATTAAACGAAGATCAGCTCAACTCCAACAGGCTTCCCTCAAAATCGTCAATCGCCATCTTCTCTGATTATAGGGCAGGCTATAATATTATTTCTGATGATCATCTGAACAATTGGTAAGTAGAGCTAAGAAGTAGCTAAGGTGAATAAAAAGCCTAATTTTAATTAAAGGATAAAAAGGAGGAGATGATGGTCCGACGAGCTCTTTTAGTTATTGACATGCTCAACGATTTTATCCAAGAAGGGGCTGTGCTTGATTGTGGCCCTTCTTCTCGGCAAATCATCCCTTTCATTCAACAAAAAATTCTTGAATTTCGTCAATCAGGCGATCTCGTAATTTTTATCTGTGACCAACATCAACCTTCAGATCCCGAATTTACCCTGTTTCCTCCCCATTGTCTCCAGGGATCTCCCGGAGCTCAAATCATTCCCCAGCTAGAAGTAAAAGATTCAGATATTATCATCCCCAAAAGAAAGTACAATGCTTTCTTTGGAACTCGCTTAGAAGAAATTCTTCGCGAAAAAGAAATTGACGAAGTTCATGTCGTTGGAGTTTGCACTTCTATCTGTGTTATGGATACTGTCGCGGAACTTCGTAATCGAGAGTATCCAGTGATTGTCTACCGGCAAGGAGTAGCTGATTTCGACCCTGAAGCTCATGAATTTGCTCTAAAAAGAATGGAAAAAGTCTATGGAGCTAAAATAAATTAGCCAGCAGAAGATATTGTTTCATTAAGAAAATTATCTTGCTCTCCAAATCAAAAAGGATTAATATTTTATCCCAAAAGGGGGAAAAATGATAAAAGAATGGGTAACACAAAGCGAACGGAAATTAAAGTTGACCGAAGGTAACATCGCTCTTTTAGATGTTGAAGCTATCGTTAATGCCGCCAATTCATCCTTAATTTTAGGCGGCGGTGTAGCTGGAGCAATTCGGAATTATGGCGGCCCCTCGATTCAAGAGGAATGTAACAAGATTGGACCAGTTGAAGTGGGCAGCGCCGTTATTACTGGAGGAGGCAAGCTAAAAGCAAAATACGTTATTCATGCCGTGGGCCCCGTCTATGGTGAAGGAGACGAAGATAACAAGCTAGCCCAAGCGACTCTAAACAGCTTAAAAATAGCCGCCAACCGCCAGATCAAAAGTATTGCTTTTCCAGCTATTAGTACTGGTATTTTCCGTTTTCCTTTGAAACGATGTAGTGAAATAATGTTAAAAACGGCAATTGATTTTATCGAAAAAAATGACTACCCTCAGGAAATTATTTTTTGCCTCTACGGACATGAAGCTTACTCTACTTTCCAAGAAACACTGGCCGCCATCATCCAAGAAAAAAGCTCGCCCCAAAAGACCTCAACTTAACCTTATTGAGCTGATCGTTTCGTCAAGAGAACAATCAGGATATAAAGACCAAAGCTCAATAAAACAATAGCCGCGGCAGCTGGAATGTCCAACCAAAAAGACAAGCATAACCCAATAAAAATCTCGCCTAAGGAAAAAACTACTGCCCCCAAGAGAGCCTGCCGAAAGGTACGAGCTATCCTCAAAGCTGAAGCCGCAGGAATGACCATCAAAGAAACCACCAACAAGATTCCCACTACTTTCATTCCTAATACCACTGTTATTCCTGAGAGAACGGTCAACAACAACTCAACTTTATCGCCTGATATCCCCGCTACCTGAGCGGCCTCGGGATCAAAAGTAGTATAAAGAAACTCTCGAAAATAGACGATGATTATAATAACTAACGACAGGGCTAGAAGAATAGAAACGATTACTTCCAAGGAAGAAATAGTTAAGATATCGCCAAAAAGATAAGAAAAAAGTTCAACATTTATTCTTTGACTGAGACTAACCAGAAGAATCCCCAGAGCAAATCCAAAACTACTTACTAAAGCAATAACTGTATCGCTGTAAAGGCCTGTCTTTTGGCGAATTTTCACTAGGACACCAGCAGTAATAACGGTGAAAAACAAAGCTGATAAAAGAGGAAGCCAGCCCAAGCTAAGCCCGATGGCCACGCCAGCAAATGACACGTGAGCCAAGCCATGGCCAATCATAGCTGCTTTCCGAAGGATCAGAAATACTCCCAAAAGAGCACAAGAGATCCCTACCGACAAACCGGCTAACAGGGCCCTTTGAAAAAATCCATAATGAAAAATCGACCAAACAGTCTCCATTTCTTCCTTTCTCTCTTAATGTTTATGCCCGATCAAGTGGTGTCCCTCATCCAGAATTTGCCGAAAATAATCGGACTGACAAAACTCAGCGTGCGTTCCATGATACACTAAGCTCCGATTTAAACAGGCCACTTTATTGACATGACGATTAACAACTCCAATCTCATGGGTCACAATGATGATTGTCAATCCCTTTTCCTGGTTAAGATGGGCCAGTAAATCATAGAATTTTTCCTGGGTTATAGCATCCACACCGGTAGTAGGCTCATCCAAAATCAAAATCTGAGGTCGACTCACCAACGCCCGGGCAATGAAAACTCTCTGTTGTTGTCCACCAGAAAGATGACCAATTCTCTCTTCGATATAATCTTGCATACCAACAGTTTCCAAGGCCTTAACTACTTCTCTTTCATTAATTTTCTTGGTCCAAAAATCATACCAGCGAGCTTGGGGGAGATTAAGAGCTACCGCTTCCCTGACTGATATAGGAAAGAAAGATTCGAAATGAATGGCTTTTTGGGGAATATAACCAATAAGGGCCCAATCTTTAAATTCTTTTAAATCTCGTTGAAAAAGCTTGATTTTTCCCCGATGGGGTCTTAATAGTCCAAGAAGAAGCTTAATCAAGGTCGTTTTTCCGGCTCCATTGGGCCCAATTAAGGCTAAAAAATCACCTTTATGGACGACCAAGTTAATATCACTTAGAACTTCTACTCGGTTATACCTAAAGGTAAGGTCAATAACCTCGATCAGAGGTAACTCTTGGTGATTTAAATTATTGACAACCGAGGGCATTTTTCAACTTCTCTAGATTTTCCCTCATGATCGATAAGAAAATCCCAGGTTGATCCTTTTTTTCTGGTGGAAATAAAACTCCCGGATTTAGTGTCACAATGGTAGCCCCAGTCTCGGCAGCCAAAGCCTTAGCCAAACGAATTGGAGAGAAAGGATCAACAAAAACAGTCTTGATATTATTGTTTTTCATCAACTTAATAATCTCAACGAAAGTTCGAGTCGAAGGATGCGCATTAGGCGTAACTCCACTTAGAGCAATCTGCTGCAATCCGTAGCGATGGGCCAGGTAACCGAAGGCGGCATGACCACCAACAACAAATATTCTTTGGCGACAATTAGCCAGGGAGGCAGCGTAAAGTTTGTCCAATTTTTCTAGCTCGTCTTGGTAGCGCTGTCCATTTTGGCGAAAATAAGCCGCCTCCTCAGGAAGGACCTCGCTAAAAACATCAACCAAAAGATCAATAATCTTGACATCTATTTCAAAATCAAGCCACAAGTGAGGATCATGATGATGAGAGTGGTAAGCACCCGGTAAAGAAATACGGTCCTTTTGGACATTGAGCACCTGGGCGACTTCCACCCAACGAAGGCTAGAGGCAGTAACACTATTTCTTATTTCAGAAATCCAAGGTTCTAAATCTTTGCCAACAAAAAGGAAACAATCAGCTTGAGCTAAGTCTTGAAGATGTGAAGGGCGAGGACTCCAAGAATGGATATCTACTCCCGGCGGAATAAGAAGATCTATTTCGCCTTTTTCCTGGCAGACGGCCTGAGCAAATTCCTGCAAGGGAAGAATAGTGGCGACTATCTTTAGCTTTTTTGCCGAATGACAAGGGAAATAATTTCCAGGAGGAGACGGTGGAAATGTTGTCCAAGTAGTCTTGGCTAAGGAACAAGTAATAACTAAGAGAAAAATCCCCAGCCCTAGGAAAAAACCCGCTGATCTGCGGAACCCAGGACCAAAGAAATTCTTCATTTTAAGCTAATTGCTGGATTACGGCAGTAAGAAGTTGCCAAAATTTCTCCACCGATTCAACGTGAACTCTTTCTTCTGGCGAGTGAGGATGTTCAATCGTCGGACCAAATGATATCATGTCCATTCCCGGAAACTTTTCTCCGATTATCCCACATTCCAAGCCAGCATGCACAGCTCCAACTTCAGGAGCTCGTCCAAAAAGCTGTTGATATACTTCTTTCATTGTTTGCAGCAAAGGTGATTCAAGGTTTGGAGTCCAGCCCGGATAGCCTTCAGGCTGATTTACTTGGGCTCCGGCTAATTCACAGCAAGCTTGGATGACTTCTCGTACGCTTCGGAGAGCAGAAGCTACCGAAGAACGAGAGCTTTCTATTATTTCGGCTTCTTTCTCCTGCGTTTTGATAATGGCCAAATTGGTGCTGGTTTCAACTAAACCATCGATTTCAGGGTGCATGGAGATAACTCCATGAGGTAAAGCCAGGAGAAAATTAAGAAGGGCTTGCTGGCAATTCTCTTCCAGGGCCGGAAAAGTAGGACTGGCGCTCTCTAAGTTATACTCAAGATTCCCTTCGACGCTTTTTAATTCATTCTTAATAGCCTGGAAATACTCTTCAAGTAACTGTTTAAATTTACTTTCTTCGGCGGGTGAGATAATACATTCGGCCCAAGCTTCACGGGGAATGGCATTTCTTTTATTTCCTCCTTCGATACGCACCAGATGAACAGGAATTTCTTGACTTATTTCCCACAACAGGCGGGCCAGAATCTTTATGGCATTGCCCCGTCCTTGGTTGATGTCAATACCTGAATGGCCTCCTCGAAGCCCAAAAATTTTGATTTTCCAGGCAGAGGGGGAATCCTTCGGGGAACGTTGAAAAGGAAAAATTATTTCTGAGTCAGCTCCCCCAGCACAACCAATCGTAAAAACGCCCTCATCTTCTGAATCCAGATTAAAAAGCTTCTTGCCCTTCAAAAAGCCTGGCTCCAGTTTAGTAGCCCCGGTTAACCCAGTTTCTTCATCGACAGTAAACAAAAACTCCAAGGGCCCGTGCATCAAGGAATCATCTTCCATCACTGCTAAAGCTGCTGCTACTCCGATTCCGTTATCGGAGCCAAGAGTTGTTCCCTGAGCTTGAATCCAATCTCCTTGACGAACAGGTCGAATTGGGTCTCGGCTGAAATCATGTTCAATATCAGAATTCTTTTCACACACCATATCTAGATGCCCCTGGAGGATCACTCCCTCGGCTTGCTCATGCCCAGGAGTGGCCTGTTTTCGGACCACAACATTTCCTACTGCATCTCGCTGCCACTCTAGGCCTTTGGCTTCAGCCACGGAAATTATATAATCTCCCAAGGCTTTCTCATTTCCCGAGCAATGTGGAATCTCAAGAATGCGGGCAAAATGTTTCCAGAGCAAGGCCGGTTTTAAATCCTTAAAAACATCATTCATTTTAATCCTCCTCTAAAATTTGTCGTTACCTTTAGTTTGAATATTGACATAAAGAAGGCTACGATTCAAGAAAAGATGTAAAATTCGATTAATAATTAAGACTCACTTGTTCAGAAAAAATGATCTCAAGGCAATGGAACAGGAAAAGGGGAAAAACGATAAATAAGCTCATGGTTTTTTGGTCAAAATTATATTGTCGCCGGATTTATAAACCTGGACTCCATGGCGAAGATAGGCTTCCCAATATCGCCGATATCGCCGGGCACTTTGCTTGTTTCGCTCAATTTCTTCGGGAGTAAGAGGGCGACGAACCGAAGCTGGTGAACCCATGATTAACGAGCCCTCAGGGAAAGATTTGCCCGGGGGCACCACTGAACCAGCAGCCACCAAAGAATTACGGGCAATACGAGCTCCATCCAGAATAATGGCGCCCATGCCAATTAAACAATTGTCCCCCACCTCACAAGCATGGATAATTGCCCCATGACCGATGGTTACTCCCTGACCAATAAAAGTACCTTGGCCTGTTTCAACATGAATTAGGCAATTATCTTGAACATTAGAATTAGCCCCTATTTTGATTTCGGCAAGATCAGCCCGGAGAACAGCTTTAAACCAAACACTGGCCCCTTCTTCCAAAAAAACACGCCCGAGTATGGTGGCATCCTGAGCAATAAATGTGTTGGGATGAACTTCAGGTTTTAAATAACTAAAATTATCCACTTAGAACCTCCTTAAATTTCTTAAGTTTTAACAATTTTAGTTTTCATAATTATAGAAATTTTACCGAAATTACTATTTTACAGAAGAGTTTCCACAAAATATATTTTATCAAACATCCCTCTTGTACCTTCTACCCAGTAGAAGAAGGCAGTCGACAATAACCACCAAGACGATGCAACTTGAATATTTTTGAAATTAATGGTAATAAATTAAGCTACCTATGGGCTAGATTTATTTAGATATTAAAGGCTAGGGAATTAATTGAAAAAGTAGATCTTCAAAGGCCAATAAAAAATCATAATTGCTTAATCCAAAATCCCAACGGCAATTTTGGAAGATAAATATAATTTGCTTTTTCTTCGGTGGTTAGATATGAAAAAGATTTAAGGACAAGGAGCCAAAAATGAAAAACGAGGTGATTCTCCAGTTCTCGGGGGGAATAGATTCTCTCTATGCCGCCCATTATCTTGCCCAACGTTATGACCAAGTTCATTTGTTAACTTTTAACAAAGGCTACCTCCACTTTGCCCTTAAAGCTAATCAAATAAATGTCCAATTGTTAAAGGAAATTCATGGTCAAGATAAGTTTGTTCATCGTCTAATAGATATTAAGCCTTTTTTTAAGGAATTAGGAGTCAAAACGTTCCGGGAAACCAAAGAAAAATATGGGAACGAAACGGCCTGGTGCATGCCCTGCCGGGCAAGTATGGCTCTCGGCTGCATTGTCTATGCCTTAGAACACAGCATTCTTTTCTTCAGTGACGGAGCTAATTGGGAACAAGCCCCATCCGGGGAGAAAATTCTGGTAACTGGTGATAACTTTCCGGAATTTTTAGACATAATCAAAAACTTTGCTCTTGAATATAAAGTTAAATATTTGCCTATTCTTTACGATTTAAATACCCGCCAAGAAAGACGAGACATTTTACTTAATCTGGGGGCCAAAATTGACTTCAACAGCCTTGACCGAGAAAAAAAATCTATCTTTGATATTTTTCGCCGTGATTTCTACCGCCGGGTACAACCCATCTGTCTTTCGGGCTATTTAATTCATTGGAAGAGAAACTTTTTTAATGTCAAGGAAGAAATTACTCCCGAAAAAATTGTCAATTCCATCCAACCAAAATTAGAAACAATTGGTAAGAAAATAATTAAAGACTACTTTGAACAAAAAGGCTTTTCCTTAGAAAAAATCCTTCAAGAAAGAGAAAGTTTGTTAACTTGAGACAAACTTAAAGTTTGCTCTTTTCACCTCTCTTTTTCCAATACCAAAGGGAAAGAGAGTTGATTAACAAATGATTATTATTTATCATTGGGTATTATTTATAGAATTAACGGCCAAGTTTTTAATTTTCAACTTGATTTTCAATGAAAATAAAACCATCAATTATCAAGCACCAATGGCCCTTCTTTAATAAATCATCAGCAGTAAATCCCTATCCTCTATCTGACTATACGAGCTTGATCTTTTTTTCAGTTATCCTCGGGATTGCTTCGGGTTTAACAGCCGTTGGCCTTCATGAATTCATCCACCTGATGAACAATCTTTTTTTTCCATCTGAGTTTAACTTTTCAGGCTCCTTGCCTCTCCCCTATTGGGTTATCGCTATCCCCGCTTTAGGAATGTTTTTCCAATGGCTGATGAGCCATCAATTTCCCCAGCAAGCCAAACAAAAAGGGGTCGTCGAGGTCATCAAAGCTGTATCCTTTCGCCAAGGTTTTATTTCCTTAAAGTCAACCATTTTCCATTTTTTAGCTCCCGCCATTTGTATGGGAACAGGCGGCACCGTCGGCCCTGAAGCTCCAGCAGCTAAAAGTGGGGCCGGAATCGTCTCTGCTTTAGGCCAATTATTTCGACTCAAAGGAGATAAACTTCGAATTTTCACTGCCGCTGGAGCCGGGGCAGCTATTGCCGGGGTCTTTAACACTCCTCTGGCAGGAGTTTTCTTCGGAATTGAAGTCGTCCTGCTTAACGATCTCCATGCTTCTGCTTTAACCGCTTTCATTCTTTCTTCAGTTTCAGCCAGCGCTGTATCCCGGACTTTTTTAGGTAATCAACCCAAATTTATCTTTAATCAATTAATCCTGGGCTCCTACTCAACTTTTATCTTTTATCTTCTTCTGGGCATTGGAGCTGGTCTTCTATCTGTCGCCTTCATCCGGACTAGTGAATCAGTGCAAAAAGGCTTTGTCAATTTATACCAGAAGAAGGTAAATCCTCTCTTTATTATGATTATTATCGGACTACTCATGGGAGGAGCTGGCTGGTGGATCCCTGATATTTTTGGAATTGGCTACTCCTGCATTAACAAGATTCTTGCTCAGGGTTTTAATAGCCCCACCGTATTAATCTTATTTATCCTCAAATTCTTTTTGGTCATCCTTATCCTTCGCTCCGGCGGTTTTGGAGGAATTTTTGCACCCTCAATGTTCCTGGGAGCTTGTTACGGTTATCTTTTTTCTCAAAGCCTAAACCTTCTCTTCCATCTCCATCTCGACCCGACCACTTACACCTTAGTGGGTATGGGCTCGATGTTGGCCGGAATCAATTCTGTGCCGATCACCGCCATTCTGATCCTCTTTGAAATGACCAATAATTATCACTTCATTCTCCCTTTAATGTTAGGTACGGTGGGAAGTCATTTAATTTCCCATATTGCTCTCCACGGTTCCATCTACCTGAGAGAGTTAAAACGGGAAGGTTACTCATATGTTTTCAGTCGAGACATTCATGTTTTACGCTCAATTAAGGTCCAAGATGCAGTCCGGGCGGATATCCTTTTGCTGCCCGAATCAGCCCCCTCTTCGGAAGTGATAAAGAAATTCCTCGATTCCCAACACGATACCATTTATGTCGTCAATCACGAAAATAAGATAACTGGGGTAATCAAATCTAAAACACTCCGTTACGTCCTCGCTGAATATGAGCAACTCCATCATCTTCTTCTTGCCTCAGACATTGCTGAGCCTGATGTTGTCTATCTCCGCTCTGAGGATAACCTCGAAGAAGCAATGAAAATATTCGCCCATCATCAGTTAGAAGAAATCCCCGTTCTTGACAGCGCCGATCCCCGGCGGATTATCGGGACTCTTCATTATCAAGACGTCCTCAATGCTTATAATCAACTACTAAATAGATTAAACCTAGCCGAAGGGCTAGCTTCTGAATTCAAAGCTATCCAAGAAGATGCTCTGCAAGAGGTAATACCCGGTTTTTCCCTAGCCGAAGTTGATGTTCCCGAGGCTTTTATTGGAAAATCCCTGGCTAAACTTCAATTACGCAATAAGTATCGAATTGATGTCTTAATGGTGGAAGAAGGAGACCAAAGCATTTTTACAGGGCAAGAAGAAGGGAAAAAACAGGTTATGCCCGATAAAGATTATGTCTTAAAGAGAGGAGCCCGATTGATTATTTACGGCCGGACCTTAGATGTCGTTAACTTCAAAAAAATGGCGGAAAAAAGCTAGCTTACCTTTTTCGCTTCAACCCTTATTCTTTTTTGCCGTAATACCAAACCGGTCACCTTTCCCGCTTCATCTCGCAGGAACTGAATCTGGCTAAAAGGATCAATAGCAAAGAAGGTTGATTTTGTTTCCGCATAGAAGCGGGTAGGAATCTGTCCTGAGGGATGAACGATTAAATAATAATCCTGGTGCTGAACATCAAGGTAATAATTTGGATTTACTTCATAACGGCCAACATATTCCTGGTAGATCTCCCCCGGGAGACGATAAGGAGTCTTTTCTTGGGGTTGGAAGTGCGGCCAATCATAATTACTAGCCACGGCTCGAACAATCTCTTCATTAAGATAAAGGCTATTATCACTATTAGCCATGACCGCCACTCCTTGGCCCCGGGAAGGATAAACCACCATCAAAGCACTATACCCAGGATTATGACCCTCCAGGTAAAAATGAAGATCATCTCCTTCGCCTTCGACTAGAAAAGCCATCGCCTGAAGACCATGCCAGGGAACAAACATCTCTCTGATAAGTTGAGGCGAAATAAGTCCCGGTTCCTCTCCCCTAGCAATTTGGATAAGTTTTAGGCTTAGTAAAATCAGGTCAGAAGGATTCGTCCACATTCCGGCGGCGGCTTTTTCGGGGAATATTTTCCAGCCTTCGGATAAAGGCTGACCTTGACGATCATATCCCCGAGCTACATTATCCGCCAGAGAAGCAGGCAAAGGCGAACGTAAAGTGGTCATTTTAAGTTGGAAAGGTTGCAGTATTTTTTCTTCTGCTAACTGAGAAAACTCTTGTCCGCTGACATCTTCCAACAGGAGTTGTAAGATTACCATCCCGGCTTCGGAGTATACCCGTTGACTCCCCGGTTGATAGACAGGATAGATTCGCGGATTAAGGGCAGGGCTTCGACCAAGGATTATATCCACTAAAGAAGGAAGTGGTTGGTTGGGCTGGTAACCTTGAAATTCGATTTCGTAAAAACCAGCGCTATGAGTTAATAGGTCCCTGACCGTAACCGGGCGACCTCGATTAACCGAGTAGGAAGGTATTTTCCAACTTTTAAGGTAATGATTGACATCTTCATCAAGAGAAATCAACTTTTCATCAACCAGCTTCAAAGTAACTAAAGCCGCCAAGACTTGGCTTAAGGCCCCTCCTTGAAATATAGTCTTTGTATCTACCGCTTCGACAGTAGCAATACTTCTCATTCCATAGCCTTTAGCCCATTCTAAAGCAAAATTATCCATCACCGCCAAACTAACCCCTGGCACGCGATAAAATTGCATCCGATCATAAATTGATAATTTTTCGGGATTAAGCCCCTTGAGGTAAACCGCCCGGATCAATCCCTTCTCGACTCTTTTCATCCTCTTTTGAACAAAACTTTCCCTGGTTACACAGCCAAAAAAGAAAATAAAAACCAGCCAAAGACAGGAAAAAATTAAAAATGGCCGCTTTATTTTTTTCATCGCCTCAAGCTTATAGCAAAATCATCTCTACCTGTCAAAATCAGTTCAAAAATAATTATAATGAGTAGAAATTAACCTTTTGCTTTCTGATGTCCTCGGCTAAAGCTTCTTTCATCTCTCCCTTAGCTGAAAAATAAAGTATTTGCCAGCCCATTTCGACCATTTTTTTTAAAAGTCTTATTTGGTTGAGAAGCCGTCGGGGATCAGATTTAATGAAAGGATCATCAAGGATAAAGAAGGCCTTTTCTTGGGCAAACTTAGCCTCTCCTAGAGCTAACCTGATGGCCAAATACAACTGATCAAAAGCCCCGGCTGAAAGTTGAAAGGCCTTTAGTTCTTGCCCGGAATCAGTCTTTACCACGATGCTCAAATTTTCCTGGTCATAGACAACATCCCGGTATTTATTTTCCGTAATTTCTTGATAATATTGGGAGACCGGGCTTTGTTGGCCAAACAATAAGCTTATTTTATTTTTCTCCTCCACTTCTATCTCTTCAAATATTTCCAAAATCAGCTGAACAATCCGCTTATTTTCTTCGACCTCGTTAACAAATTCTGTTAGTTTATCTCTCAGCGCTCTCATCTCAACAATTGTTCCACATCGAAAATCTAAACTGGAAGGCAGCCTAATCTCACGGTTGATTTTTGTCTCTAAATTAATTAATTCCTGGCGAAAATTCTTCAATTTTCCTTCACTTCCAGATATTTCTTCTTCAATGGCTTGGATTTGCTTCTCCAGGCGAGTTTTTTCTTCTTCCGAGTAAGCAACCTCAACTGATTTTGCTTTATATTCGGCTAATTCTTGGACTTGTTGTTCCCAGTAACGAAGATTGGAATTTATCTCGTTGCTTTGGCGGCCAAAATTGCGTTCGAGAAAGGCTTGAGCCTGAGCAGCTTGAGTTTTAGTTCTCTCCAATAATTGAATTTTTTCCCTTAACTCTTCGACCGATGACACCTGGCACATTCGGCGAATCTCTGAAATAAGTTTCTCTTTTTCGCTGATTCTCTGTTGCCATTCGTCAATTTTCTTTTGGAGTTCTTGGACATCTCCAACTAGTTGTCTCTTTTCTCCTTCCAGATGAATCACCTCTTTTTCTAACTGGTTGATCTGGTTCTCTAAATGGGCCAGTTGGGGCAAAAGCTCTTCTATTTGCGAAGCAGAATACCCTAATCCAGCTGCCCGATGAGCTATTTTTACCCATAGTGATTTAACCTTTGCCCGGCGAGCTAGCAGCCAAAGAATTTTTGCTCCGGAGCCAAGAAAAACCAACACCCCGAATAATGAAAGCCAAGGAAAAAGTTGATGGGATTTAATTAACCAAGCTAAAATGGCCATCACGGCTAGAGTAAATCCCCCAATCATCAGTTTAAAAAATAGAGAAAACCTAGTTTCCCCGGCGGCAAGCTTCATCATTTTTTCTTGATATTCATTTACTAATTCCTTAAGTTGGGCTTGAGTTTGGGCCTGCTTAGTTTGGAGAACCTCTTTTTGTCTTTTCTTTTTCTTTTCTTCTTCTTCTTTCAAATTAATTAAGCTTTTTTTCCTCCTCAACTCCTGTTGATCTTTGGCTAATTCCTTATCAAAGATTTCGATTTCTTTCTTAGCTTCAATCCAATCTCGTTCGAGGGAAGGCTCAAATCCTTGGAGCTCTTTGATCGTAGCTTGACTCTTTTTTAAGTTTTCGAGGGATTGTTTGCCTTCCTGGTACAATTCCCGACGGCGAGCTGCTTCTAACTGGGAGAGCTGGTGGCGAAGGCGATCTCTTCTCTCCTCCAAAGTGGCTAATAATTTTTCCAGATCGGCCCAGCCTTCTTGCTTTATTTGAACCTCCAATTGATCAATTTTTTCGATTACTTCTCTTGCTTTTTTCATTCGGCTTTGAATTTTGTCCATATCTTTATTATCAGACAAGTCAGCAGTGGAGTCGGCCCGGGTTAGGCGCCCTATTTTTTGGAGAGCTTTTTTTATTTTTTCCAATTTCTTGGTCTGTAAACCTAATAGCCGATCGGTAAATTCTGAGAAAAAGAGCAATTCACTTTGGCTATCTCGCGAAAAAAACAACTCGCTGTTCCGGATAATAAAGATATTCTTGGCTTCCAAAGGCGAGAGTTCAATTAATTCAGTTAAGGAACCATCGCGCGGCAAAACAATTTCTCGAGAGTTTTCTGTTTCCAAGACAACATATCCTTGCGGTTTTTCCTCGACACGGTTAATTCCCTCAAATTCCTTTATTTTTTTGCCAAAGAAAATCTTAATCAAGGCTTCAATGACCAAAGTCTTGCCATCCTCGTTCTCACCCCAAAAAAGATTAAAACAGCCCAGCTTTTCAAATTGGTAACCAGCCAACGGGCCATACCGTTGGAGATTGATTTCTTTAATTTTCATGAAATAGCCTCGATCAAGGCTTTAATCGCCACTTCCATCATTTTCCTTTTCGTTGACTCATCTAAATTTTCCCGGCGGGCCAACCTTTCTTTAAATTCCTGAAAAAGATCTTCGCGGGCGACTCGCTGAAAATCATAATATTCGGGCTGAATATCGATAATTGGATACTTATTTTTCAATTGCTCTAAACTTTCCTGGAATCGTTGTTCGGTTAAACCAAAAGCTTGGCCATCAAAAAATCCCCTGACTTTAAGAATTATTCGTGCATTCTTCGCTACTGAAGACAAAGCTTGGTCGATGATTTTAAGGGGAAAATCATTTTGAGTAGGATCAAGAATTACTTCAATCTCTTCATAAAAAGAGGTGCGCAAACATACTTCCTGAGGAGGTTTGCCGGTTGAAATAAAACAAGCTTTTCTCTTTCCCAATTCTTTTCTGGATAGGGAGATAGGAGATCCCGGGTAAACAAAATACCCCCCATTTGTCAGATTAAAAATTTCAAATCGGGTATGGAAATGACCGGCTAAAATATAATCTAGGTTTAACTCCTGGAAATCATCCAATTTTACCGGTAGATATCTTTCTCTTCCTTCATCGCCAAAATCAGCAGGTTGAAAAAAGGCATCTAATAATTCTCCATGAAAAGCTAAAATATTCACCTTGTCCGGGAGAAGAAGGGGTTTTATTTTCTGGAGCTGCCTAATCAATTTCTCCCGGCTCATGGGCTCAAAGGGAAGACCGAAGAAGGCAACTTCCCCGTTAGCGGAAATTATTGGTTTGGTTACTCGGGTAAAAATTTTGACTCTTTCTCCTAAATAAGGACTTGTTGACCACCAGAGCTGGTCATGATTCCCCGGAAGAACAAGAATTTCAAATTTTACCCCTGAGAATATTTGACGAAGATCCGTTTTCAATTTTTCGGCATCGCTACTGCGATCAAATAAATCACCAGCAATGAGAAGATAATCGATCTCCATTTCTTGGGCAACTTTTAATATTTCAGTTAAAGCTACCCAGCGGTCATCATTTTTAGTTTGCAGGTGAATATCGCTTGTATGCAAAATTTTCATGGTTTACATCATCTTTTTCTATTTTTTCGTAATTTTTTTCGGATGTCAAAAAACAAGCTACAAGGCAAACATTTTCCTTAACGCGTATAGAAATAATCTACGATTTAGGCGATAGACGATTAATTCTGCCCAAAATATTTTGACAAAGAAAGTTTAAATGCGATATATAATGAAGGGAGTTGTAATTGATGAAAACATTTAAGACCTAAAAAGGGGGGCCAATTAACTATGTTGACAATTGCAAATATATTTGAATATTTGTCACCTAAAATTATTAACATTATTTTGGACAATACCCAGGAAGGCATCTGTGCTGTTAATCCGGACCGCGAAATTTTATTTTGGAACAAAGGAGCCGAAAAGATATCCGGTTATACTTGGGAAGAGGTGCGGGGCAAAAAATGCTGGGACCAGGTTCTTGTTCATGTCAATTCTTATGGAACAAAGTTATGTGATGATCTCTGTCCAGCTTTAAAAGTGTTAGAGGACGGCCAACCTCGCTATTTAGAAGTATATATTCATCACAAAGAAGGCTTTCTTCTTCCCTCGGGAACTCATTTCTTTCCTCTAACTGAAGAAAAAGGCAAAATCATTGGAGCCGCTGAAATATTTACTGATTTATCACCTAAAGTTCTTATGCCTCAAAAGACCGCTGAGCTGAGAAAGATGGCTCTTTTGGATCCTCTTACCGAAGTGGGTAATCGCCGTTATCTGGAAATCCAACTACTTTCCCGCCTTGAAGAATTAAGAAAGTTTAAACTTTCCTCGGGTATCCTTTATGTTGACGTTGACAAGCTGCAGAACATCAACGAGGCCTTTGGGATTGATAATGGCGATAAAGTCCTTCGAACAATCGGGCAAACGCTGCAGAATAATGTCCGTTTCTTTGACATGGTCGGCCGCTGGAAGGAGGATGAATTTATTGTGGTCATTCTTAATATAACCGAATCTAAACTCGACATGATTGCCAATAAATTAAGATTACTTGTGGGCCAAGCCACTGTCCCCATCGAAGAAGACACAATCAATGCTTCCATCTCCATCGGAGCTACTTTAACCCGAAAGAACGATACGATCGATACCTTAATCGAACGAGCTCAAAAGCTGATGAAGCATGCCAAATGGTTAGGCCGTAACCGAGTAGCCTTCACGCTCGACCTTCCTCGCCCCAAGGATGCGCCATCAGAATCAAGTTAAAAGCAAAATATAAGCAGCCGAACAAATAGAATTTAGTTTCGAAAAACACAATTTTTACTCCATAATTTTTTCTGTTAGTCTGAAATGGTTTAAATTTCTTCTTCGCTTTTTTTAGAATGTTTTTTCTTTATCTCCTGTAATCTCTAAACTCGTCTTTTCCAGTTTTCTTTTACTTGACAGATAAGACAAGTATTTATATTTTTTTGGTGGCCATTGAAAGACTTTCTTCATCTCTCTCTCAAAAGGTAGTAAAACTTGAACAATTCCACGGATAACCTGAAAGCTTTTTTACAAGCTTTCAAAATTGCCCTTAAGAGCGCTCTTATTTATCCTCCGCATCATCCCGGTTTTCAAGGATCAATTAAAAACCTGCATCATTGTCTTTCTTCCTTACTTTCTTGGCAGCCTTCCCTTGCAATTAAGATCAGCCCTGCTTATCTTCAGATCGGAGAAACAACCTTAGACAATGAACCATTATCTCAAGACTTAGCCCGTTTTCTTCATCTTCGCCAATTAAAAGTAGTAATTATCAAAGAAGGAGTTACTGAAGCTGAGCTCGTTCAGTTGATAAAAATTTTAAGCCTCCCCTTAAGAGACTATTACCAGCAAGGAGGTGCGGCTAAGTTTAAAGCTGAGGACCTTTCCTCTCACATCGAAGTCGAAAAGCTTGATTATTCCTCACTTCTAACTGGCCAAGGAAATGAAATCAAAGATATTTGGGCCTACCTTCTCCATGAGTCTATCGGAAAAAATGATGCCCACCTTTTTAGCCAAGTGGAAGAAAGTTTTACTCATTTTCTCCAGTCAGCCACACTGGAAAAAATTCTCGAGGACCAAGATCTATGCCAAGGGTTAACTCAATTTTTTGACCGGTTAAAAGCAACCCAGGCGCCTACTTATCACGAACGAATCAAAGAGTTTGTCCAAGCATTTCGCCCGGGCCCCCAGCAAGACTCCTCTTTTCCCTTGGATAAATTTAAGCAGTATCTAGATGATCTCCGGGAAGAAGACCTGGCGACTTTACTAGTTGAAGAGTTATTCCGGCCCGAAGATATTGACGTGCTCCGCTGGCAGCTTTTATCCCAAATAATCCCGGAAGAAAAGAGCAAAAAAATCCAAGAATTAATGAAAGAATTAATCTTAAAACAAGCCTCCAATTTAAACAATGAACGAGCCCAGGCAAAAATTCGTCAGATTCTCAGCACTCCCAATTACCCTCTCTCCAAAACCTACAAGGCGGTGCTCGAAAATATTAATCTCGAGGCAGAAACTCGATTAAAGGTTCCATTTGATTTCGCCGGATTGACCAAAAACTACCAATCAATTCTGCTTAACCTTCTTTACTGGGAACAAGATCAACTAAATCGGCAAAAAATTACCGAAGCTCTTCTAAAAGAAATAGATTCTGCTCTCCAAGATCAGGACTATGAATTTCTCCTTTTCCTTTACCCTCATCTTCAAGCTAATCAGGAACAACTTCCCCTGGAAGAAGTCAATCAGATCAAAAAAAACATTATCCGCAACGTCGAACAATCAATTCTTGAAGGCGAAAAAAATATCTATTTCCAGGAATTAATCAATCTCTTCGAAACTTCTTATTACAGCGATAATGTTTACTTAGAAGCTATCTTTGGGAAAAAAATAATTACTCCATATCTGCTGCAAGCTTATCTCCATTTTTTCGGTGAGCATCTCTTTTATTTCTTTCTCAACCTCGACAAATCCCTAGAAGATAATTTCCTGTCCGAAAAAATGATCGCCAATCTGGAGCTAATTGATTCACCTCATCTGACCACCATTTTAAAACATATCTTTCCCTTGGTCACTCCTTCCCTCCAAGTTAAAATTCTGCAAATTTTCAGACAGC
>DQWD01000098.1 GCA_011042725.1 Candidatus Aminicenantota bacterium
ATTATCATCCTCGTTTTTCTTCCCCTTATTAGCTTGCGGGAAATTGAAGGAGCCATGTTTAAACCAACAGCTTTTGCCGTCGTAGCCGCCCTTTTTGGCTCATTAATGCTTAACCTTACCTTAAAACCTGTGCTTTGTTCTATTTTTCTGACTGAAAAACATTTGCAAGACAAACCTCACCCCATTAATGATTTTCTTACCGCTAAGTACGAATTAATCTTGAAAAAAGCTCTTAACCGTAAAACCATTATTGTTTCCATTCTGATAATTCTCCTAGTTGCAACTTTTGTCTTATTTAATTTTCTAGGAAAAGAGTTCATCCCTCCTCTTGACGAAGGTTCAATTCTGGCCTCAACGGTAATGCTTCCTGAAACTTCTTTGGAAGAATCAACTCGAATGGGACAAAAAGTAGAGGAAATATTTCTATCATTTCCGGAAGTGGTCTCGGTAACTCGAACAACAGGAACTCCTGAAGGTTCAGAACATCTCCATCCAGTAAATCACAGTCATTACAACATTAGACTTTTACCTCGCGAGAAAAGAACCCGGGGCTTTGAGGAATTGACCGAAGCCATGCGCCAAAAGCTAGATTCTCTCCCTGGAGTTTCGTACATCTTTGAACAGCCTATTGCTAACAAATTAGCCGAAATGTTAACCGGAACCGAAGGGATGCTCTCAGTTAAACTTTTCGGCTCCGACATCGAAGTTCTCAATGATAAAATAGAAGAAATAAGAAATGTCCTCGCCACTATTGAGGGAGTAACTGATCTTCGCGTCGAACAGACAACAGGGATTCCGCAATTAGTCATCCAGCCAGACCGCACCAAATTAGCTCGTTACGGAATTAGAGTTGGAGATTTAGCCGATGTGGTGGAAGCCGCCTTAAATGGCCTGGAAGTAACCGATGTCTATGAAAAAGATAGGATTACTTCCATTCTCATTCGACTTCCCGAAAAATATCGACAAGATGAGGAAAGCATCCGGAATCTGTTGATCAACGCTCCTCAAGGCGAAAGAGTCCCTTTAGCCCAGGTGGCTGAAATTTATCGCACTGAAGGACCCCAAACTATCATGAGAGAGAACCTCATGCGCCGCAAATTGATAATTTGTAATGTAGCCCATCGAGACATTGGTAGCTTTGTCGCTGAAGCCCGCGAAATAATTAATCAGGAAGTCGACTTGCCTCCTGGATATCATGTCACCTTCGGAGGGCAATTCGAAAGCCAACAACGAGCAATGAGGCAGCTCACCATATTAATGGGCGTCGTCGCTTTTATCATTTTTGTCGTCCTTTTCTCTTCTTTTGGTTCCATGTGGCAAGCCCTATTGATTATTCTTAGTATCCCCTTAACCCTGGTAGGAGCAATTATCGGGTTAATGGTTGCCGGCGAGACTTTAAATGTGTCGTCAATGATTGGACTAATTGCTCTTTTTGGAATATGTGTCCAAAACGATGTTATCTTAGTTGGAAAAATAAATGACTTTAGAAAACAGGGTCTTCCTCTCCGGGAGGCAATAGTCAAAGGAGCCTTAACTAAATTCCGAGCCATATTTATGACTAATATGGTGATGATTGCCGGCGTCTTGCCTCTCGCTCTTCATGTTACTACCGGGGCTGAACTCCATCGTCCTCTAGCTATAGTCTACATCGGAGGCTTCTTAGGAGCAATCTTACTACGCCTGATCGCTATGCCTGTTCTCTACGAGCTTTTCGCTCAATTCCAGAAAAATAAATAAGACAAAATTGACAAGACTGCTAAATTAAAGGCCCGAATTCCTTTCCATTCTTGACATTTTTTTCATCCGTCACTTATACTTCTTGTCTTAGCAATGAACAAAATTGTTGGACGTCCCTTTAATTCAATTATAAATATTGCCGCCCTCACTATCTTATCTTGCCTTTTAGTCGACCCCCTTGTCGGCCCTTTTAGTTGGCTTCATTACCAAAAAGTACTGCTTAAAAAATCCGTAAAAAAACAAATCGACATCGGAATAGAACCCGAAAAGCTCATTTTACTCCATTTCTCTGCCAAGGAAGCCCGGATCAAATTAAAATGGACGGGGCCTCAAGAATTTGAATACAACCATCAACTCTATGACGTGGTCAAAACTATAAAAATTGGCCAAATGATCTATTATTGGTGTTGGAACGACCAAGCCGAAACAAAATTGGACCAACAAATTGAAGCTTTAGCTGCCCGGGCCCTTGGGAAACAAACTAAATCCATCATTGACTTGACCCGGCTGAATACCTACACCAGATCATTAATCTACACTATTTTTATCCCCGGGAATTTACCCCGGCCAGGCTTACTTGGCCATCAGGAATCCTTATTTTATTTATTATATCCCTCGATTAATCTCTCTCCTCCCACGCCTCCTCCCCGACTCCTGGGGTAAATTAACCATATTGTTCTTCATTCAGAGTAGACTTCCCCTTGCGGGAACTGTTAAGGGAGAAAACCCCTGTTTCTAATTCCCATAGTTAACCTGAAAGGAGTCAAAAATGAAAAAGTTCAGTCTAATATGTTTTTTTGTTACCTTTTGTTTAATGGGAACTTCGCTCAGCGCTTCAGCCCAAACAATAACCATAAAGGATGAAAAAACTAAGGAACCAGTTGCCTGGGCCACTTTAAAAAGCGAACAACCTCAAGTCGTAGCCACCACCGACGAGAAAGGCCAGGCTGACATTTCCGCCTTCAAGGGAGCAACCAAGATTACCATCTCTTGCCCCGGTTACCAAACAATCATCATCAGCTATGAGGAGCTGGCAGCCCAATCTTTTGAGTTATTACTCTCACCTACGCCTTTTGCCATGTATAACATCGTTGTTTCGGCCACCCGCTGGCGTCAGTCGGCCAGCGAAGTTCCAACCAAAATCGTCACTGTTACCCCGCTGGAGGTGGCTCTGGAAAATCCCCAAACAGCTGCTGATTTACTGGGTATTTCCGGAAAGGTTTTCATCCAAAAAAGCCAACAAGCAGGCGGCAGCCCGATGATTAGAGGGTTTGCCACCAACCGCCTTCTCTATTCAGTCGATGGAGTCCGGATGAATACCGCCATCTTCCGGGGGGGCAACATTCAGAATGTCATCTCTCTCGACCCCTTGGCCACCGAAAGTACCGAAGTGTTTCTAGGACCAGGCTCACTCATCTACGGCAGCGATGCCATCGGAGGAGTGATGAGTTTTCAAACTCTTACTCCAAAGTTTTCGCTCTCCGAAGAGCCTTTAATCACCGGAAAAGCCCTTGCCCGGTATTCCTCCGCCAATAACGAAAAAACTGGCCACTTCGATGTTAATGTTGGCTGGAAGAAATGGGCTTTTCTGACCAGTATCAGTTCTTTTGATTTTGATCATTTACGCCAAGGAAGCCATGGTCCAAATGATTATCTTAAACCCTACTATGTCCAACGTATTGACGGGATTGACCACGTTATCACCCAGGATGACCCCCAGCTCCAAATTCCCTCCGCCTACTCGCAGAAAAACCTGATGCAAAAGATCCGCTTTCGGCCTAGTGAAAAATGGGATCTCCACTATGATTTCCATTATTCCGAAACTTCTCCTTATGGGCGTTATGACCGGCATAACCGAACCCGCAATAACCTACCTCGCTACGCCGAATGGAACTACGGCCCCCAGAAATGGATGATGAATCATTTTCATCTCACCCACCAAAGCGCAACAGCCATATTCGATCAGGTGTCTTTACGTTTAGCGCAGCAATCTTTTGAAGAAAGCCGCATCGACCGGAGCCTGAACAAGACGACCCGCCGTGACCGCAAAGAAGAAGTCGAAGCCTATTCGCTTAACCTCGACCTGACCAAAGCCATGGGAGTCAAAAATACTCTCTATTATGGTTTTGAATACGTCTATAATGACGTAACCTCAACAGGAACGGAAAAAGATATCATAACCGGAATAACTGCCCCCGGCCCCTCCCGATATCCTCAGTCAACCTGGCAATCAGTGGGACTTTATCTTAATGATCAGCATAAATTCTCCGAAAAGTTCTTACTCCAAGGAGGTTTGCGATACAATAAGTTTATCATCGATGCCGAGTTTGACACAACTTTTTATCCTTTCCCTTTCACTTCCGCCCATCTCAATAAGGGAGCCTTAGTGGGTAGCCTTGGCGGAATTTATCGACCCACTGACACTTTCACAATTAGTGCCAATTTGGCCACTTCCTTTCGGTCGCCGAACGTGGATGATATAGGGAAAGTTTTCGATTCAGAACCGGGTAAAGTTGTCGTCCCTAATCCCGATCTAGAGGCAGAATATGCTTATAGTGCTGATTTGAATCTAATCAAAATCTTCGGAGAGGTGATAAGACTCGACCTTACAGGTTACTACACCTCATTGCAAAATGCTTTGGTCCGGCGTGATTTCACTCTTAATGGCCAGGAGTATATCATTTATGATGGAGTTCTAAGCCGGGTTCAAGCCATCCAGAACGCAGCCGCAGCCCACATTTATGGTCTACAAGCTGGTTTGGAGTTAAAGTTGCCAGCGGGTTTTGACCTTCTTTCGGATTTCAACTACCAAAAAGGAGAAGAAGAGCTTGATGATGGCACAACTAGCCCCTCCCGTCATGCTGCCCCTTGGTTTGGGATGACTCGTTTGGTCTACACCAGCGATAAACTCATCCTCGAATTAGCGACTATTTATCAAGAAGAACGAAAGCATGAAGATATGCCCGAGGAAGAAAAAGGTAAAACGGAAATATATGCCTTAGATGCCAATGGAAACACCTATGCGCCTGGTTGGTACACCCTCAATTTCAAAGCTATCTATCGCTTCTCCGCGCAGTTAAGCCTCAGTGCCGGTATAGAAAATATTACCGACCAACGCTACCGGCCCTACAGTTCGGGAATTTCCGGCTCTTGCCGTAATTTCTTCCTTTCCTTGCAGACAAATTTTTGACTTTTTAGATGAAGGAGAAAATCGCAATTACGATGCACTCCCAGCTTGAACACATCCCTTTTATTGATAAAGATCAATCCTGGCACATCCAAGTCTCCCTGATTCAAGTTGTGACCGTAAATAAGGCAGCCTCCTTTCTGTAGCTTGAATGTAGAACAGGACACTGCCTGATAGGGCATAAGAAGAACATACAAAATGAACAAAAAACCCAAACTAAAAGACAGCAAGAAAATTTTTTTCATTTCACCATCCTAAAAAAACAAATCGTGAGGCGCTTAAATCATTTCGGACAAAAAAACCAATAGCAATCCATGGTCTTCCCAAACCTGCACCACAACTTCATGCCCTGTGTCTTGCATCTGCAGCAACCTCAACTTGTTCACCTTCCAGGTTAGTAAAGACGAAATCAAGCCTTAATTGGTTCCTTATTCCATCACCAATAACTACCCATCAGGAAATGCTTTCCCCCTCAGAAAATTCTAGTTGAAAAATAGGGATTTATGGCGTAGAATGTCAACAGGGGAATAAAAATGAGCCGAAGAAAAAAAGACAAAAGTGATCTTATCCACCTTGGTCAACGGCTTAAGGCCGCTCGAAAAATGGCCGGGTTGAGTATGGAAGATTTAGTCACCAAAGCAGGCCGGATTGTTTCTAAACAAGCCATCAGCAAGTACGAAAATGGCATTATGGAGCCCTCCCCTCCTATTCTGGAACAGTTAGCTCAAGTTCTCAACGTAAAACCAAGTTATTTTCAACAGCGAGCCCGTCTACAACTTTCAGATTTATATTTTCGCCAAAAATCAAAACTATCTCGGAAAGAAGAAGATGCCATCAAATATCGAGCCATCAATTACCTCGAGCGCTACCTAGAGTTAGAGGACCGGTTAGGTCTTACTCTTCCTTTTAAATATCGAGTCAAGAAGAAGCCTTTAAATACAAACAACGACATTGAAGAACTAGTAATGAAGATTCGCTCTGATTGGGGCTTGGGAAGAACTCCTATCGTTAATCTGCTCGGGCTTCTTGAAGAAAAAGGTATCAAAGTTTATCTCACCCCGGCTTCAAGCCGCTTCGCGGGGTTGACGGCCAAAAACGAACAGACGCAAGTAATCGTCGTTAATAGCAACCATCCACCGGATCGCATCCGATTTACAGCCTCTCACGAATTGGGCCACATTCTCTGCTCTTTTCCCGAAGATATCAAAGACGAAGAAGGCCTCTGCCATGTCTTTGCTGGTGCCTTTCTGCTTCCCCGGGAAGAAATTATTAATCTTCTCGGCCAACGGCGACACAAGATAACTCTTTGGGAATGGCAATATATAAAAGAGACTTACGGCATCTCGATTCAGGCAGCCATCTACCGGGCCCTAGAATGCGATATTATCAGCTACAACTATTTCCGAGCCCTAATTCATCAACTTCGCCTCCAAGGCTGGCATCGAGTCGAGCCGGTCGCTTATAACGGCAAAGAGGAAGCAACTCGATTCAAGAGACTTTTAGCTTTTGCTCTGGCGGAAGGACTCCTCACCCCGGCCGAAGCACAGCGCATTGGGGGAGAAGAGCTTCCCCCTGCCCTGCAGCCAATGGCCTAACCGGGAAGAAAAAGATAATCAAAACGAAGAAAAAGTAGCCAGGGTGCCACCTATTTTAGGCTCAATCGTTGGCTAAACATAAAGCTTAAATAAAACCCGCTTTTTCCCATCTTGGGGAATAGCCACAGTAAAAGGGAAAAAGTAGCAATTTAAACTACTGCTTTCTATTTGTCTCTTTACCATCCCTGGAAAGAGCTACTTATTCTGATTTCCAAAAGAAAATAGCAAATGCCATCTAGTCATTTTCCAGTCAAAGCAAGCATTTTTATGGAGAAGGCACAGCTTTCTAAAAACAATTGGGAAGAAAACAAACTAATAAGACGTCTAATTAATGTTGAATTTAAAAGGAGGTAGCCCATAAAGATGAAAAGAGGATTGTGGTTAGTGTCTTTATTGATTTTGATCACAGCCACCGCTTTTACTTTTCAAGCTGCGGTTGGTGGAGATTGGGAATTTAAAATGCAAACACGCCGCGGCGAAATAACTTCATCCTTGCATATTGAGCAGGACGGCGAAAAAATCACGGTGACTATGACCAATCCCCGAGGAGAAGTTACTGGTGAAGGGAAAATTATTGGAAACGAAATCGAATGGACCATTAGTCGTTCAACTCCTCGTGGAGAATTCACCATGACCTACAAAGGCACGGTCGAAGGCAACACGATGAAAGGCACGGTAGAAATTGGCTCCCGTGGCTCAATAGAGTGGACAGCAACTAAAAAAGGTTAAATTGGCCTCCATTGAGACTCAGAATCGTCATCCCTAACTAGTTGATCAAAACAAAGTAATGACAAGAATGACTTTTTCTTAGATTATTGATGAAGCAACCCCAAAAGAGAAATCAATTAGTTCGTTCGGCAGAAGTTAAAATCGGGCTGACCAAACAGAAATTACAGTTAACTTTGAGACCTAATCTTTTAGGAAAGAAAAAAGGAATGTATAATAATAATCTTATCAACCAAAGGCTGGAAGGACAGTTACTTATCCTTCGCGCCAGAAATATTAAGCTCCTCTCTATTGACTTAAGAGGAAATAATAACCAGGATGAACGAAGAAAAACTTATTCAAGCTTGCCTCGACGGGAACAATGAGGCTTTTGAAGTCCTGGTTAAAAAATATTATCGAAAGGTGTTTCAATTGGCTCTGAGTTTAACTCGCAACCCTGCTGAGGCGGATGATTTAGCCCAAGAAGTGTTTATTAAAGCATATACCGCTTTACCTAGTTTCAGGGGAAAATCTAGCTTCAGCACTTGGCTCTACCAGATCACGCTTAATCACATTAGAGATCATCATCGAAAGCAAGCGCGAACCAGAACAGAATCATGGCCAATTCGAAATCATCATCTCCCCGTTGAGACCAGCCAGCCGACCGAAAAACCCCAAGAAGTCCAACAACTCATTCAGCGGGCTCTCCAAAAACTGCCCGACAAATTCCGTCTTATCATCACGCTACGAGATGTTCACGGCTTTTCCTATGAGGAAATAAGCAATATTTTAAATATCTCCCCGGGCACGGTTGACTCTCGTTTACATCGGGCCCGGAAAAAGCTCCGCCAGGAACTTTTGCCCTTTTTAAAGGAGAAAGGAGGCCAGCTATGAGGTGCCGTCAGGCTGAAAAATTAATTCACCGACTTCTCGATGACCGCCTCAAGCCCGAAGAAATAAAGGCCCTCGAGACTCATTTAAGTCAATGTCCTGCTTGCCGCCAGAAGAAAAAAGACTACGAATTGATTAGCCACTCCCTTCGCTCGACTGCTTTTTCCGAGCCTAATCCCTATTATTGGGAAAAAATCTCTTCCCGCTTAGCTCCTCGCCCTTTTTCATCCACTTTAGCCATGTGGAAAAAATGGGCTCTACGAGCGGTGCCGGTAGCTTTAATCTTGGTAATAATTCTCGTTTCCGCTCTGGTGTTCTTCTCTTCATCATCAACTCCTGAAATGAGTCAAGCCGAGATTCTTCTTCTTCAAGATGCCAATCCTTTTTCCGACTCTCAGGCCATCTTTGCTGAATCTAGCCCGGTCAACAAGAACTTGCGCTTAATCTTTACTTCTTTAGAAACCACCCAGGAAATACGGAGGTAGCCAATGATTAATAATCATAATAAATTTTGGATAATATTTTCTTTTATTCTCGTCTTTGTCATCGGGATTATCGGGGGAATCATCATTGACAAACTACTCTTCTGCCCCCCATCTTTCTCTCCTCCTCCTCCGGAGCAAAGGGGACGGGAAGGTGCCCATTTTCCTACTTTAGAGATGATGGCCCAAGAGCTTAATTTAACGCCTGAACAACAGGAACAAATTCGTCAAGTCTTCCAAAACAATGACCAGCGGTTGCGTAATCTCCATAAAGAAGTTATGTCCCAACTAAGGGAAATAAGAACTCAGCTCAAAGAAGAAATTAATGCCGTGCTCGATGAGGAGCAAGAGGCTAAATTTGACTTGATGATTAAAAAATACCTAGAACAAAGAAAAAAAGAGTGGGATCGCCGCCGGAAGCGCCCCTCTGAACAAAGAAAACCTGAAGGAGATAAAAAATGAAGAAGAAAATCATTTTTGGCATCATCATTGTGGTTATCATCGTTGGGGTTGTCTTCAGCCTCACTGTTTTTCGAGGCTCCTCAAACGGAGCTGTCCACTACCGAACAGAAAAAGTCACTCGAGGTAATATCGAGGCCATTGTCGTGACCACAGGGACCATCAATCCCGTAACTTTAGTGGACGTCGGAAGCCAAGTCTCCGGAAAGATCGCTAAAATTTATGTTGATTTTAACTCCCAGGTGAAGAAGGGAGATATTTTGGCCGAAATCGACCAGTCTAGCTTTTTAACCCGAATTAAACAAAACGAAGCTAACTACGAAAGCTCCAAGGCTTCTCTGGAAAGAGCCAGAGTGAGCATGGAGACAGCCAAGAAAAAATATGAAAGAGCTCTTAAGCTCTTTGAACAAAACCTCATCTCCCCCGAAGAAAAAGAAACTGCTGAGTCCAATTATTTTAATGCAGTGGCTGACTATCAGGCCGCGGCTGCTCGGCTGCAACAGGCGGAGTCCCAACTAGAAGCCAGCCGGGTAGACCTGACTTACACCGTCATCCGCTCGCCTATTGATGGAATTGTGATTCAAAGAAATATCAACGTGGGTCAAACCGTAGCGGCCAGTTTTCAGGCTCCTGTTCTTTTTCAAATTGCCAATGACCTGACTAAAATGCAAGTTGAATGCAGCGTCGATGAGGCCGATATCGGCAAAATCAAAGAAGGACAAAAAGTGCGCTTTACCGTTGATGCCTTTCCTGAAGAAAAATTTACCGGAGTCGTCACCCAGGTTCGCTATGCACCAGTGGTCAGCCAAAACGTGGTTACTTACACTACCATCGTTTCTTTTGACAACCCTGAGATGAAACTGCGCCCCGGCATGACCGCCACTGTATCCATCATCGTTGGTGAGGCTCGCAATGTGCTTCGCGTACCTAATTCGGCCCTTCGTTTTAGTCCCCAACTTTCGCCCCAAGAAATGAAGCGTATCTTCGAAGAAATGTGGGCTAAACGCCAAGGTCAAACTAAATCTGCTGCTGGCCAGGACAGAACTCGTCCGACCCAACAGTCAGGATTCATGCCCTTTGGCGGTCAATCGAGTCAATCAGGACAACGCCGAATGTCGATGGTCTGGGTTTTTACTGAGGAAGGCAAACTGCAACCTGTGCCCGTCAGAACAGGAGTTGAAGGCGACGAATACACAGAAATTACTGGAGGCAACCTGAAAGAAGGTGACAAAGTTATAGTTGGGTTAGGAACAGCGTCAAGCTCGTCTTCAGATCGTCGACAGGCTGATTTAAGACGGGGAATGTTTATGATGCGCCCCCGTCGCTAACTTTTTAACCTAAATATGTTGTCAATTTGCTCTTTTAATTTACTAAATGAATAGAACGAGGCCAGCATGAATAACACAATTATCAAGCTTGAGAACATCATCAAAATCTATCAAGTTGGAGCCAGCGAAGTCCATGCCTTGAAAGGAGTCTCTCTAGAAGTAAAAGAAGGAGACTATCTAGCCATTATGGGACCTTCGGGCTCGGGCAAGTCAACTTTGATGAACATTATTGGCTGCCTAGATAAACCGACCCGAGGGCACTACTTCCTCGAAGGTACTGATATTTCAACTTTCAGTCGGAATAAGTTAGCCGAGATTCGCAACAAAAAAATTGGCTTTGTATTTCAGAATTTCAATCTCTTGCCTCGAACAAGCGCCCTGGAAAATGCCGAACTTCCTCTTCTTTATTCTGATATTTCACCTAAATTAGCCCGCCAAAGAGCCCTGGAAGCCTTGGCCCAGGTGGGGCTTAAAGGCCGAGAACATCATTTGACCAATCAACTCTCTGGAGGAGAGATGCAGCGCGTGGCCATTGCCCGAGCTTTGGTTAATCGCCCTTCTCTCATCCTAGCCGACGAACCAACAGGCAACCTTGACTCTAAAACAGAGGAAGAAATAATGTCGGTTTTTAAAAGCTTAAATCGAGAAAAAGGGATGACTTTGATCCTCGTCACCCATGATCCCGACATCGGCCAAGCTGCCCCTCGGAGGATTTACCTCCGCGATGGTTTAATCGTTAAAAAAGAGGGGTTCTAATGAGAAAGTTTAGTTAAGGGAGGAGTCCCAATGAATATAATCAAGACGATCCAAATCGCCTTCAGGGCTTTAAACCGCAATAAGATGCGATCTTTTTTAACTGCCCTAGGAATAATCATCGGCGTTGGAGCTGTGATCGCCATGGTTAGTATCGGTCAAGGAGCCAAAAAAGCTGTTGAACAACGGTTTCAAGAAATGGGCACCAATCTTCTTTTCATTCGCCCCGGAAGTCGCTCTTTCCGGGGAGTTCATGGCGGTTCGGGAACTTTTCAAAACTTAAAACCTGAAGATGCCGAAGCCATTTTAAAAAATTGTAATGCCGTTCAATATGTATCTCCTAATGTTTCCACTCGTGCTCAAACTGTTTACCGAAATAAAAACTGGAACACCTCCATCCAGGGGGTGGGGGCAGATTATCCTCTCATCCGCAATTGGAATGTTGTCGATGGCGAATTTTTCAATGAAGGCATGGTCAAAACCGCTGCCAAAGTATGTGTCCTTGGCAACGAAGTGAAAATCAATCTCTTTGAAAACGAGGACCCAATCGGGAAAATTATCCGGATTAAAAGTATTCCCTTTCGCGTCATTGGAATTATGGAACAAAAAGGCGAAGCTGGCGGGTGGTTTAATCGGGACGACACTATTTTTGCCCCTTATACTACCGTCCAAAAAAGACTCATGGGTATTGACCATGTTCAATCCATCGATGTCTCGGCTGTTGCCCCTGAACTGACCGGGGAAGCCCAACGTCAAATCGAAGAGCTACTCCGGGAAAAACATCGGATCCTTCCTGGCGCTGAAGATGATTTCAATGTTCGCAACATGAGCGACATCGCCGAAAGCGCCGCTGAATCCACTCGAATATTGACTATTTTGTTAGGCGGCATAGCTTCCGTCTCCTTACTAGTCGGGGGTATCGGGATCATGAACATTATGTTGGTTTCGGTTACGGAACGCATCCGGGAAATCGGCATCCGAATGGCCATTGGGGCCAAGGAACGAGATATTCTGATGCAATTTTTAACCGAAGCCATTGTCCTCAGTGGAGTCGGGGGCCTCATTGGCATTGGAGTAGGCATGTTAACTTCCCGCTTAATTTCTCATTTTGCCGGGTGGCAAACAGTCGTTTCCTTGGGAGCAATCCTCTTAGCCTTTATCTTTTCAGGTACAGTCGGAGTTTTTTTCGGTTATTACCCTGCTCGTAAAGCATCAAAGCTAGATCCCATCGAGGCTCTCCGTTATGAGTAATTTAGATGGATAAGGAAAGAAAAAAAATAACCGAAAACCGAGCAACCAATTATAATGGAGGCTCGATCAACTTTTGCGGAAAAAAACAATATATGGGTCATGTTCTTACCAGGGGAAAAGATACCCTACTGGCTTCTTCTTCCCCCCTTTTTCTTAGACAATGATGGACTATAGGAGGTTAATATGAGCAACCATCTAGCATCCCCAACATTAAAACTAAAAGTTCTCCCTTTTTTTCTGGTCATCATCACGATCATTACGCTTCCAGGTGGATTGTTAGCTCAGGAGCCATCAACAGCTTCAATTACTTCTCAGGAGAAGGCTATTTCCCTTTCATTAGAAGAATGTATTCGCAAGACAATTGAGAATAACTTGAGCTGGGCCGTCCAGGTCCTAAATCCTCAGCTAGCTGATATTTCAATTGCCCAGGCCAAGGAAAAATTCATGCCTCAGTTATCCTTTTCTTTCAACCGTCGTGATACCAATTCTGCTTCTTATTCTTGGCTCGACGCCGCCGATAAAGTAACGACCTTCTTCTTGGAGTATTCAACCCAAATAACACAACAACTACCCACCGGGGGGAATTTTTCGATTTCTCTCAACACTTACAAGAATGATTCCAACCGCAATTTCCAGACAATTAATCCCCGTTACGGCAGCACCTTACAGTTCAATTTTACCCAACCTCTATTGCGTAATTTTGGCTTCAACATCAGCCACCATCAAATCCTCTTGGCCAAAAATAACAAAGAAATCTCTGATTATAATTTAATCAAAACTCTCCAAGACCTTATCTACCAAGTCGAAGAAGCTTACTGGAATTTAGTTTATAGTATCGAAAACCTCAAGGTCCGCGAACAATCACTCAAGCTAGCTCAGGAGCTTTTGGAGAAAAACCGCCGGTCCGTGGAAATTGGGACAATGGCTCCGATGGATGTTCTGACTGCCGAAGCTGATGTGGCCACCCGAGAAGCCGACATCTTAGCCGCCCAGGCCCAAGTCAAGAACAATGAAGACCGACTCAAAACCATCCTTAATTTAGTCGCCGAAAACCATGATTTTGAATGGGCCCGGATCATTCCCAAGGACAGTCCTACTTTTAAGAAAAGGGACATAAACCTAGAAGAAGCCCTGGCCATAGCCCTAGAAAACCGGCCTGACCTCAAAGCTATCCAAATCGACTTAAAAAACAAGCAGCTCACTTTGAATTACACCAAAAATCAACTTTTACCTGATTTAAACTTGACCGCTTCTTACTGGAGCCCCGGAGTGTCCGGCGATAGAATAATTTATCTCGATAATAATCCCTTAACCCGAGTAGTAGTAGGAACTGTCCCCGGAGGTATATCTGATTCTCTTAAAGATACTTTTAATTTTAAATACAAAAACTGGTCTGTCGGCCTGAGCCTTTCCATCCCGATGAGCAACTTTTTCTCGCGCGCTGCCTATGCCCAAGCCCGCATCAACTATGAACAAACGCTGCTGCAATTAAAGGAACAACAACAACAGATTTTCTTAGAAATAAAAAACGCTGTTCGAGCCGTGCAAACCAATTATCAGCGAGTGGAGGCTTACCGCGTTGCCCGAGAACTAGCTGAAAATAAGCTCAAAGCCGAAGAAGAAAAATTTAAAGTCGGGCTGTCCACTAATTATTTTGTTCTCCAATATCAGCGTGACCTTGCCAATGCCCGGACGATGGAATTACAAGCCATTATCGACTATAATTTATCTCTTGCTCAACTTAACCGAGCCTTAGGTGTCACCTTAAAGGAAAAGAATATTAAATTCGCAGAAGTAGTGAAGTAATAAATTTCTCACCTCATTCATTCCTAACAGACACCTAATTTTGACCATACCGATCCTTAAGGATGAACAGAATGAAAGGCGTGGCTAAATTAGTTCTTCTTTTTATCGGCAGTGCACTGCTAGGTTCAATCGTCCAAGCAGACCAGCAACAGCCTTATTTCCTCCAAATACCTGAACTACCCCAAGCCCCCCAAATCGATGGCCGGCTTGACAACCCCTTGTGGCAAAAGGCCGCTAGAATAGATAATTTTACTCAATATGAGCCCGAAGAAGGCACTCCTCCCTCGGAAAAAACAATTGCTTACCTCGGGTATGACCAGCAGACCCTTTATATTGCTGTCCGGTGCTTCGACTCTCAGCCGAAGGCAATCCGGGCGTGCTTAACCAAAAGGGATGCAGTTTGGGGAGATGATGTTATCACTATCTATCTCGATACTTTTAATGACAAAAAAAGAGCCTTTGTCTTTCAGGTTAATGCCCGTGGAGTTCAAGTAGATGGCATCTATACTGAAACCAGAAGACGCGGCCGGGGGCGAATGAGTTTCGACCATATTGACCGTAACTGGGACACTTATTTTCTTTCCGAAGCTACTATTGACGAGCAGGGTTTTGTAGTTGAGCTAGCCATTCCCTTCAAAAGTCTGCGCTTCCCCAATCGCCAACCGCAAGTATGGGGGTTGCAGATTCAACGTCAGATTCGACGTAAAAATGAAAACATTTATTGGCCACCTCGCTCCCGGGATGTCAATGGTTTTCTTATTCAGGCCGGGACCATTGAAATCCATGGGAATATAGCGCGCGGCAAGAACCTGGAAATCATGCCCGTCACCACTGGTTTAAAGCAACAAGGCTGCCAGTTCAACCCCGATTTTGGGCTGAATTTTAAATACGGTTTGACCTCTGACTTAACCTTGGATTTAACTTACAACCCGGACTTCAGCCAGGTAGAAGCCGACATGCCTCAGATTGATGTTAACCAACGCTATGCTCTCTATTATCCTGAAAAACGACCTTTTTTCCTCGAAGGCAAAGACTTTTTCGATACTCCCTTTGAATTAGTCTACACTCGGACCATCATTAATCCCAAGTGGGGGATGAAACTTTCGGGAAAATTAGGCAAAACAACGATGGGCTTTCTCAGTGCTTATGATGAAACTCCTCCACCCATCGAATACAACGATTATTCTACTGATGATTATCTTCCTGACTCCGGGCGCGCCTGGATAAATGTTTTTCGCCTTAAACAAGACCTCTACACTGAATCTCACCTTGGCTTCATCCTCACCGACAAAGAATTGGGACCAGACTGGGGTAATCTTAGCCATCATTACAACCGGGTGGTAGGGATAGATGGGCACTTTAAAATCAAACGTTTTAACCGCTTGAGTTTTCAGGTGGTGGGCTCCCAAACTAAAATTGGTGAGAATAATTCTGATTGGACTCCAGCTGCTTCTCTAAATTTCAATCACAACTCACGCCATTGGTCTTTTTCTTTTGATTTTAACCGGATTCCCGAGGAATTTGAAGCTTCCACAGGGTTTTTCCGCAGGAAAGATATCCAGTCTGTCAACACTCGATTTGGCTATGCTTTTTTACCGATGAATAAATGGATCGTTTCCGTCCGCCCCTCAATTAGTTACCGCCGGATTTATGATTTCAACAATATTCTGACCGATGAAGAATCCTCCCTGACTTTATTTGTTGATGGCTGGCGCCAGTCCTACGTTTTCGCCAACTTCAGATCTTCTCTAGAAAGATATGGTGGAGTTAATTTTTACAAGAAAAATCTAATGTTTAGTTTTTCTTCTGAACCTTTAGCCTGGTTGAGCGGCAACATCAGATTCTCGTTTGGAGATAGTATCTACTATGACCCTGAGGCTCCCTACTTAGGCTATAAAACTTCCCGCTCGGTGATGCTGCATCTGCGACCGATGACTAACCTTCGTCTTTTCTATACCTTCAGTAACGATAATTTTTTTAAAAGCCACGGCGGCGAAGAAGTTTACCAAGTCAATATTATCAGCCAAAGAATCAGCTACCAAATTTCGAAAACTTTATCTATCCGCTTGATCACGGATTTCAACGATTATTACCAAAAACTTTACACAAGCCTTTTATTTAGCTACGAATTAAAACCGGGGACAGTCTTTTATGTCGGATGTGATGATAATCAAGTCAAAAACGAGAGCGGCACTTATCAAATCGAAGGTCGTTTCTACTTTGTTAAATTTTCTTATTGGTGGCGAATTTAATTCCGCTTTTTCCTCAATTAAGATTAAACCAGCTGGATCAAAAGATATTTTACTTCAATTAATAGCCCATCTTGCTTAATCCCTAACACTCAATAATCATCAAGAAGAAAGTCCCTTCAGCTGCCGCCCTTCGCAGCTGCTTATTGAGCAAAGCAGAAGAGATTAGAAATTACTAAATATTTGTGGGCGGCTGTTCCTTTCCCATCTTCATAAGCAGTTATAAGCTAAATTAGAAATTAATTAAAGTTGACCCAGGCGAAGCATTCCCCAACCTGGAAGGAAAAAAAACGGAAGATAACATTTTGGAACCTGGCTTATCTTTAGACTTCCACTTCAACAAAGACCAAAGATAATATTTTATCTGTCAATCAAGTTAGTTTTCTCCCCCCTTTGCCGGAGAAGGGGAGAATCGCTTCCTAACTCATGGGTAATACAAACATTTCCAAAGCCGTAATGGGAAAATGGTGACTGGCACCTTATTTTGGTCTAGGGCATTCCCGAGGAAAAATGGTGATGGGCGCCTTATTTTGGCTTTGATCATTATTAAGACCACCAACTAATATAGTGCCCGTCACCATTCCTCCTAGTTCTCCCAGTAAAAAAAATTTGAAAGAAATAATTTTTTGTCGGCCTTCATTTTTTTCTGCTCAGCAAATATTTATAATTCAAGCAAATGGCTATGACCCAAGCCATAACGGTTTTAGAAATGCTTGCCTCAACTTCACGGCAATTGAAAATTTTTAGCGGTAGCAGTATAGTGGTAAATCATTGTCTCTCCAAAGCAGAAAAATGAGTTTCTCAAAAAGAATCGTCTGGATATTAATGCCAGCCCTTTGCCTCGGGGGAATCTCCCCTCCCCAAGAATATACGTTGTCGGAAATAATTCAATTGGGCCTTCAATATAACCCTCATTTATTAGCCCGCCAGAGTGAGCTGGCCGCTCAAGAAAAGGCCTATCAA
>DQWD01000209.1 GCA_011042725.1 Candidatus Aminicenantota bacterium
ATCAGAGAATTGTTTTTCAGCCAAAGCATAAAGGTTTGAAATGAGTGTATCGCTGGAGAGAGAGGTCAAGCCCAGGGTGGTTTCACCCGGAATGAAAGAGATGGAGGCGGCAGCTAATTCACCTGAAATTTCTTTAAGAACTTGATAGGCTGTTTGGCGATTGATAACCCGAGCTGACATGGTCGGCACCAGAAGTTTTTCTGGGCCTTCTACCGTAGGAGAATAGAGCTTAAATTCCCCCATTCCATAGCGTTGGTAAAATAATAGATAAAAATAAGAAGGCAAGCCATATTCAGGTTTTCCTTGGTAATACCAAAGCTCCAGAGGCCAAATATTTGATTGGGTAGCATATGATTGGCGCTCTAACGGCGGACCAAGGAGTAAATAAAAGTAGCCTCTTTCTGTTTCATGGCCTTTTTTTGGGGTATTATGACCAAAATGAAGATCAGCGTAGTGGACTCGTTTCATGTATTCTTGGTAAAACTCATTCTCTAGGGTGTCAGGTCGAGGGTCCCGTCGCGTCCAAAAAAGCTGGATAAACTTGTCTCTTTCTTCTGAGGTTTTTAAGCGAAGGAAAACATCCTTTTCGGTTTTGGTGATAATCGGGTTGACGAGGCTGAGCCATTCCTGGTGGCGGGGAAGAAGGTCTTGGCTAAAGAGTCTTGGACTTAAAAGAAAAAAGCAGAAGAAGACCAGGGTAAGGCAGAAGTAATAAAAATTTATTTTTTTCATTTTTGGTGCTCAATAATAGAATAACACGAGGAAAGCTAAAGTTGCAATTTTGGGAGGATGGGTATGCATTTTCCACACCGTGATGCGTGATGAAAATAAATGGTGGCTGGCCCCTTATTGTGTCTTGGATCATTATCAAGACAACTGGCTAATATAGTGCCGGTCACCATTTTTTCTCTTGGAAGAGCATGGAGCCGAAACCACTCCAATAAGAAAAGTTCAAAATATTGGATTAATCCAAAAAATTGGATGATAAAAGATAAGAGGCCTATGAAGCTCAGGGAAAATCTTACTCAAGGGGATTGGCATGAGATTTGCAGTTTAATTGTGGAAGATAGTATGTTATAGTATTTTTAAAAAGAGGAATTATTCTTGTTTCAAAAAAAATAAACATTTATTTCGTACAATTCGTATAATAAAGTTGTATAATAAAAGCTTCTCTTAAAGCTGCTAAAATGGTTTGATATTTTTGTATTAAAAAAATGGACTTTTTCCAAGTAAGCAAAACCTGCTTAAAGGAGGTGAGAAAGAGAAAAGAAAAAAATTTGCTGCGGGTAACTACATAATTTATTTTAGGTTTTTTGGAGGTGCTAAGATGAAAAGATTAATTTCAATAAGTGTGATTTTGTTGTTTATAGGTGCTTCATTGGTTCTCGCTCAAAGTAGAGAAACAGGTGCCATCGAAGGTAAAGTTACCGACGAGGAAGGAAGTCCCTTACCGGGAGTAACTGTAACCATCAGCGGGCCGAATTTAATGGGGATTCGCTCGTCCATTACTGATGCCGAAGGTAAGTATCGTTTTCCGGCTCTTCCCCCTGGCGTTTATACAATTAAAGCCGAGCTTCAAGGATTTGCTACGGTTGTCCAAGAAAATGTCCGCCTTTCGACGACTGTCCGTCTAACGGTCGACTTGGTCATGAGACCCAGTACACTGGAAGAGGAAGTGACGGTTGTGGCTAAGGCCCCGACAGTGGACGTGAAGTCCACCGAAACGGCTTCGGTAACTTTAAGTAATGAAATCTTAAGAAATATTCCCTTCAGTAATTTTTCCACTGACATCGTCAACCTGGCTCCAGGAGTCAATAACGATGTTGCCTACGGAGCTTCCGAAAGCACTGGGATTTCATACCAGGTTGACGGAGTAGATGTTTCTGACCCTGAAGCCGGTTCATCCTGGGTATTTCTTGACCCCAATATTATTGAGGAAGCCAAGGTTATGGGCGTTGGCTTACCAGCCGAGTACGGCAATTTCACTGGGGTCATTTTCAACATGGTTACCAAATCTGGCGGTAATGAGTTCTCTGGACATTTTGATGCCCTTTTCCAGGGAAAAAAAGATGATTGGCCAAAAGGTTTGTGGCAGACAGAAAATAATAGCGATTACCTAGAGGATTTTCCTGACCTAACTTCTCCCCTGCAAAAATTAGCCGACTTTGGGGCTCACCTGGGAGGACCAATTGTCAAGGACAGGGTTTGGTTCTTCGTTGGTGCTCAATTTTATCGCTCCTGGCGCTATCCCACTGGTTTTCCTGAAGCCGTTGACTACAAGCAACCGCGGGGGTTTATAAAGATTACTTCCCAAGTAACTCCTCGAACCAACATTAATACTTTCTTCGAATACGATGCTTATAATGGAATCAATAGGGATAGTGGTGCGTGGGTTTCGCCCGAGGCCACTGTTACTCAAGAATCTCCTGATTATGTAGGTAACTTTAGTATAACCCATATTCTAAGCGAAAGGACTTTCTTTGACCTTAAGGCTGCCTTTTTCCATGGCTATTACTATTTAGATCCAGAAACAGGCAAAGATGTCAGTGCCCACTTCAACCTTAATGACAACATGCGCTATGACAGTGCAGGGTATTTCTTTTATGCTGACCGCGATCGCTACCAGGCCAATGCCAGCTTAACTCATTATGCTGAAGATTTCATTCAGGGCGATCACGACTTTAAATTTGGGGTCGAGTTCGAACACGGAAAGGTTCGTAATCGCTTCGGCTACACGGGTCCTAATGCTTGGTATTATGTTGATTATGTCGGCTATGGCTATACCGGTCCCTACTTGGCCTATCAATATGAAGGTTATGACACCAACACCAGCTATACGCGTGTTGAGGAATTTGCCCAAGATACTTGGGCTGTTACCGATAGCCTCAATCTCAGCTTAGGAGTCCGACTGACCCATGTCTGGGGATATGTCAAAGGAGTTAGTGGTTCCATTTATTCTAATTTTAGGATTGCTCCCCGGGTAGGATTGACTTATGACCTATTTGGAGATAAAAGCACGGTTTTCAAAGCTCACTACGGGCAATTTACTGAAGCTATGCTGTCTAGTTATCACGATCGGCTTAACCCAGGAGATGCCTATAGCGATTATGTCGGCTATTACTATGATCCTTGGGCCCATGAATGGGTGGAAATGTACCGCATTGAACACGAACAATTATACACTCTTGATGAAGATATCAGCCATCCCTACATGGAACAATTCACGGCCAGTATTGAGCGAGAATTGTTTGCGGATGCTTCCCTTGGGGTAAGTTTTATCTATCGGAACTGGAAGAACATCTGGGGAGTGGTAGACACCAAGGGTATTTGGCAACCAGTTAATGTCTCTTACACTGATGTTGATGGATCAACAAAAACGATAACGGTCTACGAACAGGTTAATCCGGGAGAAAACCAGTACATTATCAAAAATCTGGAAAAAGGCGAACAGATGATTCCTTATGTGGATGTCAATCCTTACCGAAAATACTGGGGAATTGAGGTGATGTTTAATAAACGCTTTTCTAACCGCTGGCAGTTGTTGGCTTCTTACCTTTATTCCCAAGCCACGGGGACCATCAACAATGGCTTTGCTGATGACATCGGCTGGGGTGGAGACACTTCTTCTCCCAACTTCTGGATCAATGCTGACGGTCATTCCACCTATGATCCGACGCACATGCTGAAAATTCAGACCACTTATGTGCTGCCTTTCGGGATACATTTCAATGCCTATTTCCGAGCTATCACCGGAAACGCCTGGACCAAACGGTATCGAACCCCGCGCTTAGCTCATGGACGAGTAACTGTTTTTGTCGAACCGCGGGGCTCAAATCACTATCCCCTAGAGAAGATCCTGGATTTACGCCTCGAGAAGACATTCACTTTTGCCGAGAAATATCGGCTGGGATTGATGTTCGACATCTTTAACGTCTTCAACGTGGACACCATTACTTCCTGGGGCACCAGGATTGGATACGACTGGTTACCTGGAGAATATCCCTCCACTGATGGCCATGAGCTCTACGGAATTGTCCGGCCTCGTCAGGCTCGGGTTGGCATCCGCTTGATGTTCTAAATTGAGTTAGCGAACAACAAGGCGGTCAGCTTTTTATTGCTGACCGCCTTTTTCTTTTCTTAGATTTGTGAGCCGGATATGGTAAAATATTTAAATAATGGTGTTCCGTAGACATGTGATTTTAATCATTGGCTTGGCGATTCTTCTCACTTTGGTTGGCCTCTACTTTCTGATTTTGACCCCTTCCAACCCGGTTAAACGGCTCCAAAAAAAGGGGCCCTATAATTTCATCCTTATTTCCGTTGATACCTTGCGGGCTGATCGATTGGGTTGCTATGGATATCCAAAGATAAAAACACCCACTATTGATGGCTTTGCCCGCCAAGGAATCAAATTTGAAAATTGTATCTGCCAGACTCCTCTCACCCTTCCTTCTCACACCTCTCTCTTGACTGGAACCTATCCTACTTTTCACGGCGTGCGGGATAATGGAGGTTTCCTTGTCCCTCAAGATTTAACTACTCTGGCTGAGGTTTTTAAAAAGGCAGGTTATCAAACCGCTGCTTTTGTTGCCGCCTACGTTCTTGATTCTAAATGGGGCTTAAACCAAGGTTTTGATACTTATTACGATAAATTTGATTTGAGTAAGTACAAAACTATTTCGCTCGGCAATGTCCAGCGACGGGGGGATGAGGTTATAAATGAAGCTTTAACTTGGTTGGAGGAGCACCGCCAGCAGAAATTTTTTACCTGGATTCATCTTTATGATCCCCATACTCCCTATGATCCTCCTTCCCCCTTTAAAGAAGAATATCCTCAGCAACCCTATTTGGGAGAAATTGCTTATACTGACGCCCAGCTTGGTCGTCTTTGGTCTTATCTCGAAGAAAATAAATTAAATGAGAATACCATTCTTGTTTTTGTCTCTGACCATGGTGAGAGTTTGGGAGAGCATCAAGAAAAGACGCATGGCTTTTTTATTTATCAAGAAGGCATCCATGTTCCTTTAATTTTCGTTTTGCCGGCTAAAGAGCTGCAGGGTTTGACCCGCCCCCAAGTAGCAAGATTAGTTGACGTGATGCCGACCATGCTTGATTTGGCGGGGTTTCCTTTGCCTGCTCAAGTTCAAGGGCAGAGTTTAGTGCCTGCGTTCACTCGAAAGAGCAAGGAAGAGCGGTGGGCTTATTCGGAGACTTATTATCCGCGATTTCACTATGGATGGAGTGAACTCAAAGGATGGCAGAATCGAAGATATAAATTAATTATGGCCCCTCGGTTGGAGCTCTATGATTTACAACAAGACCCCGAAGAGAAAAATAATTTAATTGATTCTTTTCCTCAGCTTGGGCGGCAATTTTTGGCACAGTTGGAATCTTTTGTCGAAGAGACAAGCCAAGGTGCTTTTGAGATCGATTATACTCATATCGACGAAGAGACCCGTCAGAAGTTGACGGCCTTAGGATATATCGGTTCCTTTACCAGCCAGAAAGATATAGAAGGCCGCAAACTAGGTGATCCCAAGGATAAAATTCACATTTTTAATCAGCTTTCTCACGCGCGAGAAATAGGTCTTAAAGGAGATTTTTCGGAAGCCGTCCGCCTGATTGAAGAAATTATCAGGGATGACCCGGAAGTAATAGATGCTTATTTTACGTTGGGTAACCTTTATTTCAAGCATCAAGAGTTCGATAAAGCCCTTGAGCAGTTTTTCATTGCTCTGGACAAAAATCCTCGGGATACTTTTATCATTATCAACATTGCCAATTGCTATACTATGAAGGGTGAATTTGAGAAAGGGAAAGAATTTTTACAAGAGAGGCTCAAAACACTTCCCCCTGATTCCCAGATTTATCTTATTTTGGGCAATATTGAGTTTGCCTTGAAAAATTATGAGCAAGCCGAAAAAGCCTACCAGGAATGCCTTCGTCTCAATGCTACTTCGGCTTCAGCCTACACCGCTTTGGGGGGTATTTATGTAATTCAAGATCGGTTGGCGGAAGCTGAGGAAGTTCTTCGCCAAGCCGCCCAATTAAATCCCAACCTGAGAAATTTACATTACAACTTGGCTCAACTTTACGAGAAAAAAGACGATTTAAATCGCGCTATAAATGAATACAAAACAGAATTAGATAATATTCCTCACAACTTCCGAGCTAGTTTTAACTTGGCCCGCTTGTACCGTTTACTAAAAAATGATCATGAAGAAGAAAAATACTTGAAGCAAACTATTGACTCCAATCCTCGGTTTCCTTTGAGTTATTTTTATTTAGCTCGTATTTATCTTAATCGAGGAGAAAAATTTCAAGAGGCTATCGATTTGGTCAAAAAAGGCCTAGAGTTAAAACCTGAGAAAAAAAATCTCCCACTGGGATATTTTCTATTGGCCGACCTTTACAATCGACTGGGCGATAACGAGCAATCTCATCACTATGCCCTGATGGGCCAGAAAGTGGCCCGGGAAATTGAGCGATAAAAGTCTGAACTCTTGAATTAAGTTAATCAGCCTAATTAGAAGTTAATTCCCTCACCAGGTGAATTTATAATAACAAGCAGTTGGCTGCACCTCGCAATCCGTGCTGGCCTGGGTAATAGTATTTGGCTGGCGTTATGAATAAAATTATTGTTTTACTAATGCTCCAAGCCACAATAAGAGCCTCCCACCGTTCTCCTCTTCGGGATTTGGTGATACTTAACAAGGGAAGAGCTTTAGTCATTGCGTTTTGGGGCGATTTTTGATAAATAATTGGGTTTGCTTCTCCCCAAAAAAGAAGAAAAATTTCTTCTTAAGTGAAGGGATAGATTAAAAATTAGGAATTAAAGGAGGTTACCTTGCGGATTAATAAAGGGAGTATATGGGGATTAGGTTTAACTTTAGTTGTGATGATCACTGTTTTTGCTTGTCAAACTCAGAGGGATGAAACGACTCCAGGGCTAGAGGAACGTGCCCTTGAATTACACCAAAAAATTTTCACCGTTGATACTCATTGTGATACTCCTGGGAATATGGCCCGGGAAGGTTGGGATTTCGGGGAGTTTCATCCTCCTGGCCAGAGGGGAAGCGGGCAGATTGACCTTCCGCGGATGAAACAAGGTGGATTAGATGCTGAATTTTTTGCTCTCTACACGGCTCAAGGACCTTTGACCGAAGAAGGTTATGCTCGAGCAAGAGAAAGAGCAGACCAGCTTCTCAGAGCAATTTATCGCTTAGCCGAAAAGTACCCGGATCAGATTGGTTTGGCTACTTCGCCAGACCAAGCATTGGAGCTAAATACTCAGGGGAAGCTGGTAGCTTTTATCGGGATGGAAAATGGCTATCCTTTGGGCCGGGACCTGGAAATGGTAGCCAAGTATTACCAAAAAGGAGTCAGATATATTACCCTTTGCCATTCTGCAGATAATGACATTTGTGATTCTTCGACCGATAGAAATGACCCGCAAGACAAAGGACTAAGTGAGTTTGGCCAGCAGGTAGTGGCGGAGTGCAATCGCTTGGGGATGATGATTGATGTTTCTCATGCCTCTGATCAAACCATTAGGGATGTGTTGAAACTTAGCCAGGCTCCGGTGATTGCTTCCCATTCCAGTGTCAGAACTTTGTGCGATCATCCCCGGAATCTGTCTGACGAATTGATAAAAGGAATTGCGGCTAAAGGCGGAGTAGTGCAGATTTGCCTTGTCTCCAGCTTTGTCAAAAAAGTTCCCCCTAATCCGGAAAGGGACCAAGCCCTGGCTGCCCTCGCTCAGAAATATGGTCGTTGGAATGAGATTAAAGATGAAGCCACTAGAGAAAAACTTCGCCAAGAGTACGAGATGATTCGAGAAAAGTATCCCTCTCCCCGAGCCACCGTAAAGGATTTGGTGGACCATATTGATTATGTAGTGAAGTTAGTGGGTATAGATTATGTGGGGATTGGCACCGATTTTGATGGCGGGGGAGGAGTTGAAGGTTGCAATGATGTTACGGAACTTCCTAACCTAACTTTAGAGCTGCTGCGCCGGGGATATAATGAAGAGCAAATAGCCAAAATCTGGGGCGGGAATCTTCTTCGTGTCTTTCGTCAAGTAGAACAAGTTGCCCGCCAAATCCAGGCTCAAGAAAAGCACTCCTGAAATTAGCAGTAAAACTTAAGAAGAAGAACTGGAAAGATCGACTTTTTTAGCCAAAAAGGCTAATAAAGCAAACGTCCAAAATTAGGCTGGTGACCGTTTTTCTTTCTGTCTTCCTCTTTTGGTTCAAAAAAAAGGTAATTCTCAATGTTATCACAATGTTAGAAAGGATGGCTTCTCCTTTATCCAGTGGACATCCCTTTTCTTTGGGGGCTCTTTGCTTGGGAGGAAACACTTATTTTCTTCATGGCTCACTTCTTGGGTCAGAGTTTTTTTTCGGGACAATTTAAAAAGAGCCTCTCTTCTCTTTAGCCCTAAATAAAAACTACTTACCTCACCCATAACGCAGTTGTGAAATCTAAGAGAGACGCGTATAATTGTTTTTTCAGGGAATATTTAGCCGAGTATCTTCCTTAGTTTGTAGATTAGTGAGACGTAGAAAGAAAGCCAGGCAGTTCTTTTTCAAATTAGTGGTTATTATTAGTTTTTTTGCCCTTATTTTATTTGCCAGGTCAATAACAGCCAAAGAGCCCCGGGCAGGGGGGACTTTTCGCTTAAAATCTTTTGACGATGCGTTCCGTCAGCAATTAGATCCAGCCCAGACGAGTGCTTATATTTTTATTTCCGAGCAAATCTTTGATGGTTTGGTCAAACTTGATAAAAAGTTAAATATCGTTCCAAGTTTGGCTGAATACTGGACAATTTCACCCGATGGCCGACTATATACTTTTTACCTCCGGCGTGGAGTTAAATTTCATAACGGACAGGAATGTTTGGCCTCAGATGTGAAATTTTCTTTTGAACGTCTTCTCAATCCTCAAGCTCGTTCTCCTTACTACCAGCATTTTTTGAACCGGGTTGTTGGTGGTGTGGATTTTCGAGTGGGACGAGACACAGAAGTTAGAGGATTTAAAGTCTTGGGAAAGCATGTTTTTCAGATTGAGTGGACTAATCCTTATGTTTCGGCTCTCTATCTTTTAAGCATGCCCTTTTGTAAAATCCTTCCCCGGGATCTACTGATTAAACAAGGAAAAAATTTTTTCTATCGGCCGATAGGCACCGGGCCGTTCAAGTTTGATTCTTGGATTAGGAATACGCGGCTGGATATTATCGGCATCAGGTTGCACCGGAATGATGCCTATTTCTTAAAGCCTCCTTATATTGAGGCTATTGAATTTTGTCCTTTTTTTACCCTTGATCAGTTTTTAAATCAGGAAATTGATTCCATCCCTGTGCTTTCGGACAAATTATTGAATAATAATTACCAAATTATTGTTGATGGCTCAGTGAATGTTTTTTTCTTGGGAATAAGCTGCCATCTTCCTCCCTTGGATAAAAAAAATATTCGCCAGGCTCTTAATCTGGTGATTAATCGTTCCCAACTGGTTGAGAAACTGGAAGAAGCTCGCTATTTGAGAGAGCCTTCTTTTCAATTTGTGTCTCCCCGTCTTCCAGGATTTCTTCCCCAGGGAAGGAGTGGCACTCCGAGCCTTGAAAAAGCAATGGCTCTTTTAGCCAAAGAAGGTTTAAACAGTCTAGCTGTTGATGTTGATCTTTTTCTTCCCTGGCCAAGATCTGATTTTAAGTACAAATTTTATCGCACTCTTCGTCAACAGCTCAACCCTTTAGGTCTTAAGATTAACCTTAGATATTATCGAAACCTAGAAGAGGTAAAATCCTCTTCTCGACCCTATTTTGTTCTTCTTCAAGGATTAATGACTATTCCTGACCCCGAAAATCTAATTCGTCCTTTGTTCCATTCGACCTCCTATTTCAATCTTATCCATTATACTAATTCCCAAGTAGATGAGTTGTTGAGGAAGGCTAGTGTGGAGCGGAGCTGGACAAAAAGGATTAATATCTTCCGCCAGATTGAGAGTATCCTTCAGGAGGAGCTACCTGCCCTCCCTCTTTATAATCAACAAAATAGAGTAGCTATGCAGCCTTATGTCCGTGGCGTCGAGATGTCAGGATTAGGATTTTATTACTTAAATACTAAGAAAATATGGCTGGATAAAGAATAAAATGTCTATCCGAACTCGTTTCCTCCTCTCGGTGGTACTCTTGATAACTAGTTTGGTAGGAATGATTCTTCTGGTCATTGAGAAACGAGAAGTTCAGACTATTTTTGAAGAACAGAAGAAAAAAGGAGTCCTCATTGCCGCGAATATCATTCAGGAAAACTTAGAGCCTTTCCTTTTTTGGGATAAGGAGGGGGTAGAGAGTAATCTCAACAAACGAATTGACCAAAAGCTTATTTATGTGATTTTCTACGGCCGAAGGAAGGAACCTTTCGCCGCCAATGCCGATATTAAGAAATACTTTTCCATTTTTCAAAGAAGTAATCTAGCCGATGATGTCCAACCCGGGGATTTTTACTTTGCGAGACGTGATTTTCAACCGAGCGACGAGGTTGAGCCTTTCGAGATTTTAGAAATCGAGGTGCCGGTTTTCGTCGAAGGAGCCCGGGAAAGATGGGGATCGGTCAAGATTGGCCTGTCTCTAAAAGAAATGCAGGAAGAAATAAGAAAGACTAGATTAGTGCTCTTGTTCATCGGTGGGGTTGGATTTCTGGTGGGAGTTTTAGGAGCTATCTTTTTGGCTCGAAGAATAACTAAGCCTATCAAAAAGCTGGTTGAGGCTACCATGAGAATCTCAAGAGGTGATTTTTCTCAGCAAATACAGCTTGACTCCCATGATGAAATTGGCGAGCTGGCGCAAAGTTTTAATAAAATGACTAAAGAGCTCCTTGAAGCCCGTCAAAAAATGGAGATCGCTCAGAAAAAATTGATTCAAGCGGAAAAATTAGCCTCCATTGGACGAATGTCAGCAAGTATTGCCCATGAGATAAGAAATCCCTTAACCTCAGTTAAATTGAATATTCAAAAAGTAGAGGAAAGCCCCCATCTAGATGAGTTTGAAAGAGAACACTTGGCTCTTTCCGAAGAGGGGATTAGGCAAATAGAAAAATTTGTTAAAGAACTTCTCAACTTCGCTCGAGTCACTGAGCTGAATCTAGAGAAATTTTCCCTCCCCCAAATTTTGGAGGAATCAGTAAAGATCCTCAGCGATTCATTGACTAAGAAAAAGATTCACTTTCAAAAGAAGATTGCTTCTTCGTTGCCTTTAGTCAAGGTGGATGGGGATAAAATAAGACAAGTGTTTCTTAATATTTTAAGAAATGCCATCGAGGCAGTTGAGGAGGGAGGAGAAATTTCCGTAAAAATGGCCCCCTACCTTTCGCAGGGCGTTAAGATGATTAAGATTGAGATTTGCGACAATGGGTGCGGAATTGAGGACAAGAATTTAGAAACGATTTTTGAACCGTTTTTTACTACAAAATCTTTTGGTTTTGGTTTAGGACTAGCCAATGCCCGCAAAATTATTGAACAACATGGAGGAATGATAAAAGTCCGTTCCCAAAAAGATAAAGGGGCCTGCTTTGAAATCTTAATCCCGGTGGGAGAGCGAAAATGAAAACCATTCTTATCATTGATGACGATCCTCTCATTCGAAAAACTCTTTCCACTCATTTTCGTCGTCAGGGATATGAAGTTAAGCAAGCTGCCGACGGGCGAGAGGGAATTAATTTTTTTAAAGAGCTCAATCCCGAGCTGGTCATTCTCGATATTCGTCTTCCCGATGCCGATGGTTTAGATATGCTCCGTCAGATAAAAGAAATAGACCCCGAGGCTGTAATCATCATCATGACTGCTTATGATGATATGCGTTCGACAGTCGAGGCCATTAAATCAGGAGCCTTTGAGTATTTAGTTAAACCTCTTGATTTTATTGAATTGAAATTGACTGTCGAGAAAGCCTTTCAGATGAAGGGATTGGAAGAGAAGCTTTCTTATTTAGTTGAAGAGAAACAGAAAGAGTATACCATTGACAATATTGTTGGCCGTTCTCCCCAAATGCGGGAAGTTTTCAAGTTGATTGGCTCAGTGGCCAATACGCGAACCAATATCTTGATTCAGGGGGAAAGTGGAACAGGCAAAGAGTTGGTGGCCAAAGCCATTCATTATAACAGCCCTTTCAGCCATGAGCCTTTTATTGTTATCAATTGTTCGGCCATTTCTGATACTCTACTCGAGAGCGAATTGTTTGGCCATGTTAAGGGAGCTTTCACCGATGCGGTGACGGAAACCAAAGGGAAGTTTGAAATAGCGGGGAAAGGGACTCTGTTTCTAGATGAAATTGGTGACATCTCCCCTAATCTCCAATCGAAGTTATTGAGAGTTATCGAAACTCGAGATTTCATGAAAGTTGGGGGAGAAAAAATTCTGAAAACAGAAGCTAGAATCATCGCCGCCACCAATAAGGACTTAGCTCAATTGGTCAAAGAAGGAAAATTTAGAGAGGATCTATACTACCGCTTAAAAGTGGTGGAGATAAAGCTTCCGCCTTTAAGAGAAAGACGGGAAGATATTCCAGAACTAGTTGCCTATCTTTTAGAAAAAATAAATCGGGAGCTGAAGAAGAATGTTAAGAAAGTTCCTCCGCAAGTCATGAAGAAAATTATGGATTTTCCGTGGAAGGGAAATGTTCGAGAGTTAGAAAATGCATTAACCAGAGCGGTTATTCTGGCTAAAGGCGATGTGATCTTAGAAGAGTATTTACCTTTGGAGAGAAGCGAATATGTTCCGTTAACAACCGAGATGTTACAGCTAGAAGAAGTCGAGAAGCGCTATATTAAATTTGTCCTGGAAAAAACAAAGGGAAATAAGTTAAAAGCCAGTCAAATATTAGGAATCAGTCGTCCTACCCTTGATAATAAAATAAGAAAATATAAATTAAGCCTCTAACCTCTGTCAATGTAAGAAAAATTTACACATCCTTTGACTTTTTTACTTAGTAATCATTTGGTTGCGGTTTTATAAGGGAAGAAAGTGGATTAATTTTGGCACGAAATATGCATTTATATTTTTCAGAAGTAATTAATTTAAAATAAGGAGACAATTATGGCGATGAAAAAAATTGTGGTTGTCGATGATGATGAGACTATAAGAAAAACGTTCTTTCTGCTTTTACATAAAAAATTCAAGATCTATTTAGCTAAAGACGCCCGGGAGGCTTTGCAACGCTTCCGCCGGTCGGCAATAGATTTAATCATCACCGATGTCAAGTTGCCTGATATGACCGGCCTCGAGATGGTGGCTGAATTTAGAAAAGTGGGTAATAATGTTCCGGTTGTTTTGATCTCGGCTTATCCCGATTTAATTAAACTAGAAGAACTGGAAAAGTTGAAAATTGGGTATTTCTTTGTCAAACCTTTGGATTTGGAAGCCATAACTCGCTCAATTAATTATATTCTCATTCCTCCCGAGGCCAGAGCTCTCTCTTTTTAAAGAGCAAAGAATTAGATTAAATGTAAAGAAAATTAACAATGTTAGATGGATGAATTCAGGTGTTACAGAGAAGAATTGACTGGGAAGGATTGGCACAAAAATTGCATAAAATATAAAAGAGAAGGTAATGAGGAAAGTAAAAATAAAAGAAAAATTTCATCAAAAATCCCCTCCCTTCCCTCCTTCTTCCCCGCATTCTTATGCGTTTTCTATACCAGAAAGAAGGGCAATTCCTAAAACCCCAATTACAAACCCCCTTTCTATCATCAAATCCTCGTCCTTCTTTCTCCTTCAAGAGGGAGGATGAGTAGTTAAAGCTCATCCTCCCTTCTTTTTTTTCGGATTTTTTTGCTAATAAATTAACCTCAACTAGCCAAGGCGATGGTGATTATTTTTTCCCTTCAACCTAGTGAAAATGGAGGAGATTAAGCTCTTGGACGTGAACCTAATTGTGGTTGGAGTGGAGCCAGATGAAGCGCATTAAGGGGCTTTTCTTGGAGGCATTGGTAAAAAGGCCAAGGTCCTTGATAATGCTCGACAAAGATAGTCATTCTCCAGCCATTAATTTTGGTATAATAAAAACAGGTTTTTGGGATGGTCCTTAAAAAGGTGATTAGGCTCTTAATCATTGGGGGATTAATTTTTAATATCAGCTTGAGCCTTTTGTCTGCTTCTTCAAAATCAGAATCGGTGAGAGTCATTAATGTAAGAGTAGCTGTTGATGAAGAATTCAGACAACACCAGGATTGGCGCTCATTAATAAGAAGCTTATTCAATAAAGTAAATCAATTATATACAGCAGATTTTGGCCTTTCCTTTAAGGTAAAATCTTATGCCTTCTGGATGTCCGATGATACCAATCAAAATATTTTTGGACTTCTCAACGATTTAAGAAAAAAAGTTTCTTATCTCGGGCATGATCTAGTCATTGGTTTTACCGGTGAAAAGAAACGGCCATTTCATTTGCTAGGAGGCGCTAATTATTTAAGAAACTATATCGTCCTCAGATGGAATCCTTCGGAAAATTTAATGAAGTTGACTCTTACCCATGAGTTAGCTCACCTTTTTGGCGCGGTTGATCTAAATGAGCCGGAATCGATCATGAATCAAGGTCAACCTGGGACTAAATTTGACCCTTTTTCAGCCAAGGTTATTGCTCTGAATAGAGAAAGAACCTTTTTGCCTTCCTTTTTTCCTTTGCCCCCAAATAAAATAGATGAGGCAATTAATATATATACGCAACGGAAGCTGAAAAAGAAAAAGGAGACGGACCTTAACATTATGATTGCCGTCTTGGCTTTGGAGAAAGAGGATTATCCCCGAGTTATCCAGGAATGCGAGGAAGCCTTGGCCGTTGAATTGAAATTACCGGAGGCTTACAACCTAAAGGGAATTGCTTATCGAAGGACCAATCGCCCGGCTAGAGCTATCGAAGAATATAAGAAAGTTTTATTATTTCAGCCTCGAATGCCTGAAGTTCACTATAATTTGGGTTTGGCCTACTGGCATTTGGGGGAAGCTGAAAAGGCAATTTTGGAATACCAGAAAGCAATTGAGCTTGATCCCCGTTATGCGAAAGCTTATGCCAACTTGGGTTATGTTTTTCTCAAGAAAAACAGAGCTGATGAAGCCATCCTCTGTTGCCAGAAAGCACTTGAATTATTCCCTGATTTAGCCAAGGCTCAAAGCACTTTGGCGGCGGCCTATCTCCTCAGGGACGATCTCTCGCAGGCCAAAATCCATTGTGAACAGGCCCTCCAGCTTGACCCTTCTTTGCCCGAAGCTTATTCAACTCGAGGGTCAATTCACTTGCGGCAAGGGAAAATTGAGCTGGCTTTAAAAGATTACAACCAAGCGATTAACTTAGATCCAGCTTATAGCGAAGCTTGGTTTAATCGAGGCCGGGCCTATTTATTAGCCAATAATTTTACTCAAGCAATAAGTGATCTATGCCAAGCAACTCAGCTTACTCCGCAAGATCATCGTTATTGGGGAACGCTGGCTGCCGCCTATCTGAAAGCAGAAGACTTTGATCAAGCTATCGACTCATCCCTCAAAGCCGTTGAGTTAAACGACACCTATCCAGTAGCTTTATTAAATTTGGCTTCAGCTTATTTGAGGAAAGGAGAAGGGCAAAAAGCCTGGGAGTGGCTGGAAAAAGTACCGCTTGATTCTGACCATTTAGCGGAGATTCATCTCCTTCGGGGTTCCCTCTTCAGGCAGCAAGGACAATGGCTCAAGGCTAAGGATGAATGGTCAAAAGCTCTTGAAGTCGATCCTCATAATGGTGAAGCTTTATTAAACCTGGCTAATCTTTATCTAGAGCAAGGCCAACTTTCGCCAGCTAGAAATTATTATCAGAGATTGATTGCCTTGGGAGTTCATCAAGCCGTGGCCTATAATAATTTGGCTTATATTTATTATCGTCAAGAAGAATTTGACCAGGCTTGGCAGTGCTTACTCAAGGCAGAAGAATTAGGATTACAAGTTCACCCCGAATTTAAAAAACAACTGGCGCTCCGTCGAAAGAAAAAGTAATTTTTAATGGAAGATCTTCCTCCTCCCTCTTTTTCCTTGGCGGAGAGGTGTTATCAAGTAGCCAAGAAGTCCGGCCTTTGTCAGGTCCGCCGCGGCAATATTCACTTAGTGGCTTGATTTGAGATTGCTTTAATCATTTATTCCCATCATTTGGTCGCGGAGGTGTTTGAACTCGGTCCCTTCATTCCAATTGGGGAAGGTCGCCTCTTCGCTCAAACGGTAGGCGATCTTAAAAATCAATTGCAGATCCTGGATGGCGCCTGACAAATCCCAGTTGGGATCAAATTCGTCGGAAGGTTTGTGGTAATTTGCGGCTAAATATTTATCTCTTTGTTCCAAGCCCCATTTTTTGCCGTGGACAATATGGTCGACGCCGGGACTGAAATAGATAGCAGGAACTCCTTGTTTAGCAAAGCTGAAATGGTCGGAGCGATAAAAGGAACCTCTTTCGGGGGTTGGGTCAGGATTTACTTGGCGGCCTTCTTTACTAGCTTCTTCTTCCACGTACTGGTCCAATTGAGATAATCCATAACCAATCACCGTAATGTCTTTCATGGGGCCCCAAATATTAAGGGAATCAATATTAATTACGGCCACGGTTTTAGCGAGAGGAAAGAGAGGATGAGTGGCATAATATTGAGAACCGAGAAGTCCTTGTTCCTCGCCCGTTACAGCGAGAAAAAGAAAGGATCTTTTGGGCTTCTGTTTTAAATTGGTGAAAGCTCTGGCTAGTTCAATCAACCCCGCTGTTCCGGTAGCATTATCCAGAGCTCCGTTAAAGATATTATCTCCTTCAAGGGAGGAGTCAATCCCAAAGTGGTCCCAGTGGCTGGTAAAGATAATAACCTCATCTGCTCTTTCGCCTCCTTCATAGAGAGCAGCCACATTACGGGAGGTTACGTGGGAAACATCATTCTTAAAATGAAGACTAGCTTGCAAAGCAAGGGAAAACCCCTTAAATCCTGGTTGCGTTGCCTTTTGTTTGAGATCGGCGTAGTTGAGTCCGGCGGTTTCCAAGATTTTTTGACTAGCTTCCAGGGATAACCAACCCTCGACAGCACAGCGAGACATGTTGTTGTCTTCGGAGGCCAAGGTGTAGTTGGTTCCTCCCCAAGAATTTTGGACAACTTCCCATGGGTAAGCAGCGGGAGCCGTTTCATGAATAATGAGAGCCCCCTTAGCTCCTTGCCGAGCCGCTTCTTCAAACTTGTAAGTCCATCGACCATAATAAGTCATGGCTTTTCCATTAAAAAGATTGGGGTCATTAGTTTCAAATCCAGGATCGTTGATAAGGATAATTACCACTTTATCTTTAACATCGACTCCTTCGTAATCATTCCAATTGTATTCCGGG
>DQWD01000304.1 GCA_011042725.1 Candidatus Aminicenantota bacterium
AAGCATTTTTCTAACTCATATTTCCTTGGTAATTGGGGAATTATCAAGGTGATGCCACCTCTAATATTTGCTTCTTCTTTTATTGGACAAAGAAACGTGCTAAAAATATAAAGGTGCTAAGAAATCACTAAAAAATAAGATAAATACTTACAAGAAGGAAAGTCGATGAAAAACCAGGAAAACACCCCTCCGGTTGAAGAGCAAAAGCTAGTCTTTCCCTTTCAACTAGCTGATTCAGATTCCCAGGAAATTATTTCTACTGCCCTTGCCCGAGGTGGCTGGCTGGCCGAAATATTTCTGGAATATACTCAATTTCACCACCTGCTAATGGAAGATGATATCATTAAAGAAACCGATGAATCCATTCGTCTCGGTGCTGGTCTTCGAGTGCTCGAGGAAGAAAAATCTGGCTTTGCTTATACTAACGATCTGGGGAAAGAAACCCTCCTTAAAGCTGCTCGAGCAGCAGCTATGATTGCCAGCTCAGCCTCCACCCCAACCAATAGTCCACCCTTTCCTATTCCAGGAAGTTTGAGCTTTGAACGAAAAATCCCCCCCCATGCCCTATATCCTCACCAAGATCCCCTTCCTTCTTCTCTAGAAGCCAAGATAAAACTAGTCCAGGAAACCTACCAAACAGCCTTTAAAGTTCATCCCCACATTAAAAAAGTTCGAGTATCGCTGGTCGAAACTCTCCAGCAGGTAACGATCATCAATTCTGAGGGGCTTATCGTTAGCGACCAGCGGCCAATGATAAAATTGGTCTGTCTTGCTATTGCTGAAAAAGGAGCGCGCCGGGAAGTTGGCTTGGCCGGCGACGGGGGCCGGATTGATTTAGTGCATCTGAACCGTCATAACCTGGGCCAACGGATTGGCCAAGAAGCAGCTACAGAGGCCCTTCAACTCTTAGAGGCTCGCCCCGCCCCAGCCGGAGAAATGCCGGTGGTGCTTGCTCCAGGCCAAGGAGGTGTCCTCCTGCACGAAGCGGTAGGGCATCTCCTAGAAGCTGATTTCATACGAAAAAAAACATCGATTTTTTGGAATAAATTAAACCAATTGGTAGCTAACCCGCAAGTAACTATTGTGGATGATCCCACCATACCTCACTTTCGAGGCTCTTACAATATTGATGATGAAGGAACTATTCCCCAGAAAACACATTTAATTCATCAGGGTCAAGTGGTCGGCTTTCTCCAAGACCGGCTTTCAGCCCGCGTTTTAAAGCAAAATTCCACCGGCCACGGCCGCCGCCAGGACTATTCTTGCCTTCCTCTTCCTCGCATGAGTAATACCTATCTGGATCGCGGTGAATATTTGCCTGAAGAAATTCTTAAGAGCATTAAAAAGGGTCTCTACGCCCGTCACTTCCAGGGGGGGCAGGTAGAAGATTCCGGAAAATTTACCTTCTCCCTGAGCTCTGGTTACCTAATTGAAGATGGGCACCTGACGGCGCCAGTCAAGCAAGTTACTCTCATTGGTTCTAACCTCAAAGTTCTCCGCGATATCGAAATGGTTGGGAATGACCTTCTTTTCAGTGATCAAGTAGGAAGTTGCGGGAAAGAAGGTCAAACCATTCCTGTTACCGATGGCTGTCCAACCGTGAAAATCAAAAACTTAACCGTGGGAGGCATGCTGTGAAAACTTCACCAGCCAAGACCACCTTCACTCAGCACGAAATTCTTCAACTAGCCGCCGATTTAGTGAGTTTTGCTCAAGTCCGTGGAGCTGACGAAGTTGAAGTGGCTATCAGTCAAGGTGAGGAATTCAACGTTGACATCCGCCACCAAGAAATTGAAAACTTAACTCAAGCTCAAACCTGGGGAGCAAGTGTCCGGCTGTTCAAGGACAATAAAATTGCTTCGGCCAGTTCATCTGATCTTCGCCCTGAAACTATGCAAAATTTAATCGCTAATGCTCTTCAACGCCTCGAGTTAACCCAAGAAGACCCCTGGAATGGACTCCCAGAGGCAACTTTTTCTTTCTTCTCTCCTGAAAAGCTGGAACTCTATGACCCACAAATTAAAGAAATCCCCATCGAAAAAAAAATTGAATTAGCTCGCCAAACTGAAAAAATCGCCCTCAGCGATAAAAGAATTACCAATTCTCATGGAGCCAGTTTTTCTTCCGCGGAACTCTTCCACGCTCTCGCTAATTCCCAAGGTTTTGTGGGTTCCTATCAAGAAACGAGCTTTTCCCTGGCTGTGGGTCTTCAAGCCGGCGAGACTGATAATCGAGCTGAAGATTATTGGGGACACAGCAGTCGCGTCTTTGAAAGGCTAGAAACACCCGAAGAAATCGCCCGTCGGGCCGTCGCCCGAACAGTTCGCCTTCTTAATCCCCGGAAAATTTCTACTCAGCAAGTCCCCATTGTCTTTGAACCGGAAATGACTTCTTGGTTGCTCGGCTTTCTCTTCAGCTGCGTTTCAGGGACTGCCATTTACCAGCAGACTTCTTTCTTGGTAGGAAAACTAGGAAAGAAAATCGCCGGCTCCAACATTGAAGTGGTCGATGACGGTTTGATGCCGGGTAAGCTGGGGAGCCGTCCTTTTGATCAAGAAGGTGTTCCCTGTCAAAGAACCCAGGTTATTAACCAAGGACGACTTGATTCTTACCTTCTTGATACTTACTCGGCTCGACGATTGAAGCTTAAGTCAACTGGTAACGCCGGAGGTGGTGGAGTCCGTCCCAATAATTTCTACCTTCTCCCTGGCTCAAAACCTCCAGATAAATTTATTTCTCAATTACCCCAAGGCTTTCTGTTGGTCCGCACTATCGGCCATGGCTTAAATCCTGTCACCGGTGAAATATCGCGGGGTGCCTTTGGTCTTTGGATCGAGAAAGGAGAGATCGCTTTTCCAGTAGCTGAAGTAACCATTTCCGGTAACCTTCAGGATGTTCTCCATCAAGTGGTATTTATCGGCCAAGACCTTGAGTTTCGTTCTCCAATTTGCGGGCCAACCATTGGAGTTGAAGGTTTGACCGTCGCCGGAAATTAAATAGTTAAGATCATTCGTGTCCCAAAGATATTTCTATATTTTGGGTAATTTATTGCATTCAATTAAATTACAATGAAATATATCATAATCGATTTGAAACAAAATTCCATTTTTTTATCGTGTAACTTCAACAATATCAACACAAATTTTTCCGTTTAATAAACGTTGGGACAGTAATGAGTTAAGATATTCAAATTAAAATAATCAAAATAAATAATTAAATAATTGAATCGTTGGGCCATGGCTGGTGAAGGGCATCTAAGATTTGAAGATAAGAGAGAGAATGATGGGAGCTCGTCCTAAAATTTGAGCATGATAGAAAGAAGAAAAATTGGACATAAGATGGAATTTAACTAAAACTCATTCCAATGAAGAATCCGAGGTAATTTCCGTTTGGGAACATGAAGCTGACCTAAATCATCTTGCCAATAGCGGATATCATCGTCTTTTTCTTCCATAATTGGACTCTCCGCCGGATAACCTAAGGCCAAAACGGAATCGATGACATATTCACCGGCTGGCAATTTAATAATTTGGGCTAACTTTGCTCGATCCACAGACGCCAGCCAACAACTTCCAATTCCCATGCTCCAGGCGACTAAAATCATGTTTTCCATCGCGGCTCCCACATCTCGCTCATACCCTTGGGAGCGAATATTCTTGTTAACGACAACAACCACATAGGCCTTCGGTTCTTGGCCAGGGCGCGGATCTCCTTGAGGCCGGATATAAGCAGCCCATTGAAGACAGGCAAAAACCTGTTTGAGCTTTTCCGGTTCATCAACAACAACAAACTCTAAGGGTTGAAGGTTACTCGCCGAGGGCGCCAACCGGCCAGCATCAGCAACCTTAAGTAAATCTTCCCGGGCAAGTGGTGTAGGTTGGAATTGGCGAATTGATCGCCGGCTTTTAACTAAATCATACATTGTTTTTGAAAACGACTTAGACATTTAACCTCCGGCAAATAAATTATTGGTCAGAAAAACAACATTTCAATTCTTGGCCATAGCCATAAATTATAATAAATAAATTATGGATTTGATAAATAACATTTCAATATTTAGCATCTAAATTAGTGTTGGGCAGAATTGAATAAACAACACTTATATATAAATACTACACTATTCTTTGATCTATAACTTACTGAATAAATAAAAAATACTTCAATTTTGGCTCAAGTTAAAGGCAAGTAGAAACCAAATTGATAACTCCTCAACGTCAACAAGGTATAGGCATTATGTCTTATCAAGCTCCAAAACAAACAAGACCTTTATGCTTTAACCAACTTCTACCGCTCTTATCCAATTTAAGCTCTAAGCTCGGCTGGCAACCCACAGAGAAAAGTCCGCCTCTGACATGGCTCCGGCCGCTCGGCCAACCTCGTGACCACCTCGAAACACAATAAAAGTAGGCACCCCCTGTATCTGGAATTGTCCAGCCACCTCAGGATAAGAGTCTACATTCAACCGAAGAACCATTAATTCTCCGGCTCGGCGCTGGGCTAAGTTGTCCACAACAGGGTGCATCATGGCACAAGGGGCACAGTTGGGGGAATAAAAATCAACTAAAAGGGGTAATTTAGCTTGGAAAAGAAGGGTGGCTAATTGGTTGGGCGATATTTCCACCACTTCGCCTGGACGAGGAAGTGGGGCTCGACATCGTCCACAAACCACTTTTTTATCTGCTGCGAGAGGAAAATTATTAGTCGCTCCACAAGAAAGGCAGCTTACTTTTTTCTTATCATTCATCGTCACCAACCTCCTCTCTTCAAATAATGCAAATGAGTGATGTATTGCTTTAAAAATGTTTATATGCTTCACTCAACTAATAAGCTCAACTAATGAGAAAATTTAACTTAACACCTTTAGCTAATATTCGTTTTAGCTTATTAGGAAAGTCTAATTCAATAAATTAGTTTAATTTAACGACCTAAATTTTTTAGTCCGATAATTATTTTTACTCTGATATAATGACTATTCAAGATAATAAAATTCTTGTCCTTTGACAAGATCCCTTTAGATTGAAGAAAGGTATTTTTCTTTCGGAGGGCCAAAGGCTAAACACTCACTTTTTTTCAAACTAAGATTCGTATAGCCCAATAATTTTCTTTGCCTTAACCCAGTTACAGAAGAAACCATCTTCATTCAAAATAATACTAGAGAAAGTTGTATTTTTTCTCAAAAAATAGGTAAATATGTATTGTGTCCCCCTTTTTCTTCCCCTTTTTCTCTGTCTTCTTGAATTGATCGGGCGCAGTTTCGCCGGCGCCGAGAAGGGCGGTGAAGGAATGGCGTTAAAAATCTCGACCGAAGCGGAGACATTTTCCTTCGCCTTAACGTTGTAATTCATTCCCATCACTTTAGGACAAAACCAAATTTTAACTTGATTTAAAAGTATGGTTTGGGGCAAAATAAACACATCAGTTTTTGATTATATTTCTTTTTGGTGTTTAAATTTTTTATTTTTAAAATAGGGTAACATGAGGAATAAAACAAACGATGGGAATCACAATCTACTCCATAACAATCTTTTTTCCCCTTCTTCCCCTCGTTTCTGCTCTTTGTAGGTTAATTTAATTAAAATTTGACCGAGCACCATTGCTAGAGATCAAATTGAAAGCTAAGAACTTAAGTCCTTTTTTTTCAGCAGGACAAAAGGATAAATGCACGCCATCACAAGGAAAGGTTAATTCTATTTGGAATCACTTTCATCTGTTTAGTAGCCATTGGAAATGACTGATCTGAAAAATAGGAAATCATTAACCGGATCATCATCAACATCCTCATTAACAGCATCATTTTCCCTACTTTCACCGCCGTCGCCCAATTCTTCTTCTTCTTCTTCTTCTTCTTCTTCACCGCCGTCATCATCTTCTCCTCCTCCCTCCTCCTCTTCGCCTCCGCCTAATGATTTACTCCTTCAACAAGGTAAAAATTTAATAACGTGGTTTGTTAAAACTTACTCTCAGATTAAGCTTTATTCTTTGGATCACCCCTCGATTGGACAATTCATTGATAACCTCCAGCAAAAATTCAACGACTATTTTAAGCTCTCGCCTACTCTGGATTTAGAAGTAACCGAAACGGCCTTTTTTCTAGAAGGAAATAAGATCTATGAAGAAACTCAACTTAATCGCAGTCTGCCTTTTCTTTTTTACAAAGACGGAATAACCAGATTGAGTTTCCATGAAGGTTTAACCCGGGAAGAGATCATTCAGTTTTTTCAACTCCTCCTGGAGATTAGTACTCTCCCCCCCGAAGAAACAGATATCGTTGTTTTTCTGTGGGAAATGGATTTTTCCCATATTGACTACTTTGCTCCCGATGATTTCCTTGAAACGAAAATCGGCCAAGAAACCGAGATTGCACCCTATGAAATCAATCCAGCCGATTTCACCCAAGGAGTTATCCAACTAACACCCGAAGATCAAGCTACCCTCCTCCACTATGGACGACAAGCAAAAATAAACCAAGACCGAGATCCTTCCCTTTCCCCCCTATTAGAAGACAAGCTCCTTCTTCCCTCGCTCCGTAAACTCGAACTCCAGAGGGAAGAAGAAGAGAGATTAGAATTTATCCTTCAAAAACACCGCGAGCTTTCCGAGGAGGAAGAAACTATCCACCTGCTAGTTGAAACAATATTTATGGAAGAAAAAATACAACCCTTCACCCAAGTCTTACATAGTTTATCATTGCTAATTGAAGACACGTTACGTCAAGGGAAACTGGCTGTGGCTGCCCATGCCCTTGATCACCTGCTACAACTAAAAAGCGAATTCCAGAAAACCCAACCCGAAAAAGTACTTCATATTGAAAAAACCCTCGACTCGCTCCAGGAGAAATTCCCCCCCCTTCTCCGGGAACAAATGGACCAGAAGAAACCCTTAGACATGGAAAGCTTATTTCTCCTTTTTGAGTTTATCGGGCCATCATCATTAAACCTTCTTGGTTATCTCGCTGATACCTATCCAGACCAAAATATTCATGATCTAGCCCATTCTTATATCCAAAAAATTGGGGCCCAAAATATTTCCCTTCTGCTGACGATTGCTGATGACCGGCGGGAAAAAATTACCTTGACCATAATGCAGACCATCGCCCAAACTGACGACGCCCACCGCTTAACTTATCTAGCCCGCTTTTTACGCTCTCATAATCCACATTTACAGAAGGAAGCTATAAAACTAATCAGTGCGATCAAAGATCCAAAAGCGGCCAAACTTCTTCTTCCGCTTTTAAACGATCCTCAAGCAGAAATTAGGAAAGAAGTAGCCCGAGCTATTTGTCGCTTGAATCAGCCTTCAGTGGCCGAAGAAATTTTAGGCAAGGTTAAAGACAAATCGTTTTTTGAGCGAACGCCAACGGAGAAAAAAGCACTTCTAAGCTATCTCTTTCACCTTCCCGAGGATAAAGCCTCAGAGTTTCTCAAAAGCTTTCTCAAAAAACCGTGGTGGTGGTCACCGGCATCTCGACTAAAACCGGCATTATGGCTGATTGAAACCCTGAAAGATGAAAAAACAGAAGAAGTAAAAATTTTTTTAGATAAAGTGGGATTTGTCCGCAATAAAAGAATTCGGCACGCTTTACAGGGGCTGCGCATTAAACTCGAGTCGTCATCTTCCCCTGACTATCACTCTCCTGGTCAATCCCAAAAAGAGAACAAGAAATCTATCTTTAAGAGAAAATAAAATGACTACTAAGCCTTCGGAATCAAAGGAAGCGCATCTCACCCTGATGGGGCTTGAACTTTTAAGTAAAATTTATTATCTTTACCGCACTGCTCATCTTTATGAGCCTAACAATTATCTTTTTATTCAACAACTCCAAGACCTCCTGCAAACTTTAGATGAGATTCTGGTTAAAGAAAAAAAAGCCCAATTTCAACTCCGGGCTACAACCTTGCTCTTTAATAAAACAAAACTAAAATTCAGCCACGTCAATTACTATCTCTTCCGGTTCATAAAGGACGAATTCACCAATCGTCAAATTGCTTCGCTTACTTTTTACCCGGGGGTCAAGGAAAAAGAAGTTATTGATTTTATTCTTTTCTTAAAATCATCACCACCCAAAAAGGAAAAGAGCCAGCTCAAACCCCAAGCTCCCTCAGCAAAAGGGAAAAAAGAGAAGCTAGATAAAAAAGAAAAAAAGGACGTAGATTTCCAAGAAGGAGATAGAGAGAAAGGAGAAGTGGCAAGGCGAGAAGAAGAAAAAGCAAAGGAAGAAGAATGGCCGAACTTCCCCCATATAAAAATAGAAATAACAGCCATCGGAGAGCTCGCCGAAAGGAAAAAGAACGCAACTCGTGTTTATTTCCTCAGCTTAACCCATCTCAAAGAATACACTAGCCAAAAAAAAGAACTAAATCCTAAAAATTTATTGACCACCAAGCGAATGATTCAAACTCTTTTCGACCATATCATTGAAAATGAATCTTTCCTCTTGGGGATGACTTCAATTAAAAATCATGATGAATACACACTCAATCACTCCCTGAATGTGTGTATTTTAGCCCTAGGCCTGGGGAGACGATTAGGCCTTGAACGCAAGGAACTAGTCGAGTTGGGAATAAGTGCCTTTTTCCACGACGTGGGTAAATTAGACATCCCCTTGGAAATCTTGAATAAACCAGGAAAACTTGACGAAAATGAGCGTCAAGTAATCGAAACCCATCCCTATAAAGGGGTGCAAAAACTTCTTCAACTCCCTCATATGAAAGGGCTTCCTCTCCAAGCTCTCCATGTAGCCATGGAACATCATTGCCGGGAAGATGATCGGGGTTATCCCCGCTATCGAGGAAAAAAGAACATCAGTCTTTTTTCTAAAATCGTCAAAATCGTTGATTATTATGATGCCATCACTACCTCCCGGCCTTACCGGAAAAAATCTTTCACTCCCGCTGAAGCCATTAGCTTGATGATGGATAAAGTTGGGAAAGAGTTTGATCCTGTGTTGTTTAAGGTCTTTGCTTCCATGGTTACTCTTTGTCCCGTAGGAACTCTTGTCTTACTCAATACTGGAGAAATGGCCATAGTTTACGAAACAAAAACTGAGCCATCCCAATTTTTAAGGCCAAAGCTAAAACTCATCACTGATGAACAAGGACATAAAATCGATGGACCGATCGTGGATTTGGCTGAGATAGATGAAGAAACTAAGGCTTACCCGCGAAGTATTGTTAAATTCTTGAATCCCGAAGAATATGGGTTAAAAGTTTCTGATTACTTTGTAGCTGAAGTAAGAGGATAAGGCCTTAGCTTCGGGCAAGCCTGTCAAGTCATTTAAAAATCTTCGATGATGTTTTAATTTGGAAACTTCCCCAAAACCTTGATAGCCTGGGCCATAGCCTTTAGCTTGAATTATAGATACTGGATGAATAAAAAAACGGAAGAGCAAAAACTTATTTCATTCTCTTTTTTCTTCTAGAGCTAGGAAAAACAGTGACCGGCTCTATATCAGCTAGTTATCTTGATAATGAGCCACGCAAAAATAAGGTGCTAGCCACCATTTCTCGATCTCGGTTCTAGAGGTGCTTTTATTTTATTCACCAAGTTGACAAAGCTTCAAGAGGGGTTATAATGATGAGTTCATTATGTGGTTCCTCAAAAAAAGAAAGCCCCGGGTTTGTGTAATTGGCTTAGATGGAGTGCCCATCTCTCTCGTTCAAGACTTAGCCATCAAAGGATATTTGCCAAATTTTGCTTCCCTTCTTGAACAAGGACACCTTCATCCCTTAAAAGCTAGTCTACCGGAAATTTCTTCGGTCAGTTGGTCCGATTTTATGACGGGCACTAACTCCGGTCATCATGGCATCTTTGGATTTACTGATTTTAAACCCGGCTCTTACGAGCTCCGCTTCCCCAATTTTCACAACCTTGCAACTTCCACCTTCTGGGATCACCTAGGCCAAGCCAAGAAGAAAGTTGTCGTTCTCAACCAACCTTCCACCTACCCCGCTCGCCGGATTCCTGGTTTTCTCATCTCCGGATTTGTAGCCATTGAACTGGAAAAAGCTGTTTTTCCGGCTGGGATTCTTCCCAAATTGAAAAAAATTAATTATCAAATCGATATTGATACTTTTGCTTGTCGCCAAGATCATTCGCTTCTTTGGTCCCAACTTGTCTCCACCTTGGAAGCAAGAGCTAAAGCTTGGGAGTTATTTTGGCCAGAGGAATGGGACTATTTTGAACTAGTCATCACTGGAACTGATCGCCTTCATCATTTTCTGTGGTCAGCTTACGAAGATGAAGCCCACCCTGATCACCAGTCTTTTCTCAACTACTATCACCAAGTGGATAAACTCATCGGTAAAATTGTCACCCGATTCCGCAAAGAAAATGAAGAGTTAACTGGTCTTTTCCTTCTTTCTGATCATGGTTTTACGGGCATAAAGCAAGAAGTTTATCTCAACGCCTGGCTGGAGAAAGAAGGACTCCTGCGATTTAAAGATTCCTCGGAAAAAAATTTAACCAATATTCACCCTGATAGTCTCGTTTTCGCCTTAGATCCCAATCGCCTGTATCTTCATTTAGAGGGGAAATTCCCCTCCGGCCAAGTCAAGGCTAAGGATAAAGACACTTTGAAAAAAACAATTCGGGAGAAACTCCTTAATTTAAATTTTGAAGGCCAGAGAGTCATCAGAGAGGTTTTTGACACCCAAGATATTTATTCTGGTCCCCTGGTTGAACAGGGACCGGACTTAATTGCCCTAGGAGAAAGAGGATTTGATCTCAAGGGGTCTCTCAAGAAGCATATGATTTTTGGCCGGACCGACCTCGTGGGAATGCACACTTGGGATGATGCTTTCTTTTGGGCTGCCTCTGACTGGGGGGCTGAGTTAAAAATATCCGATTTAGCCTCCATCATCACCAAGCCCTTACTTAATCATAAATAGAAAGGAAAAATGAAACTAACAGCCACTAAATATTCTTATCCTTCGCCCTCTGATCACCTTCAATCAAAAACCCGAAGGGGTGCAAACCGCTTGGTGGCTCCAATTTTCTTGTGGCTATTCTTCTTCTTATTCTTAGGAATAGGAGTTCTTCCTCTTCAGGCTTATATCGGGCCCGGAGCTGGCTTTGCTTTTCTTTCTTCCTTTCTAGTTTTTTTTATTACCTTTTTATTGGCAATTTTCTCTTTTATTGCCTGGCCCTTCCGCTTTTTAATTCGTTTACTCAAAGGACAACAAGCTTACCGCAAAGCAGCGGTTAATCGTGTGGTTATTCTCGGCTTGGATGGAATGGAGCCATCCCTAGCAGAAAAATTCATGGCCGAGGGAAAACTCCCTCATTTTTCACGCCTCAAAAAACAAGGAAGTTACGCCCCCCTTGAAACCACCATTCCCTCCATCTCCCCGGTTGCCTGGTCATCATTCATGACCGGGGTAAACCCTGGAAAACACAATATCTTTGATTTTCTCAGTCGGGACCCCAAAACCTATCTACCTGACCTTTCCTCGGCCCGCATCCGGCCCCCGCAAAAATTTATTTCCCTGGGGAAATATCGAATCCCTATCTCCAAGCCCGAAATAAAAGGCCTCCGGAAAAGCCAACCCTTCTGGAAAATTCTTGGGGATAAAGGGATCTTCAGCACAATATTGCGGGTACCGATTACCTTTCCCCCTGAAAAATTCAAGGGCCACCTTCTCTCCGGAATGTGTGCCCCCGACCTTAAAGGTAGTCAGGGAACATTCACCTTTTATACCAGTGACCCGGCCAAGATCATTCAGCGGGAAGGAGGCCAAAATATTCCTGTAGAAGTCAAAGATAATATTATTGACACCTACATTCCGGGACCCGAAAATTCTCTCCTGCGGTCCGCTGAAGAAATGAAACTTCCCCTGAGAATAGAAATTGATAAAAAGAAGAAAGAGGTAATTCTCCAGGTCTCGGGTCAGACATTAAAGCTAAAAGAAAAAACTTTCTCTGATTGGATAAAAATAACCTTTCGTCCCGGCCTAGGGTTTAAAGTACAAGCTATTTGTCGTTTCTACATCATCCAGCTCGAACCTCATTTTGAGATGTATCTCACTCCTCTTAATATCGACCCAGAAAAACCTGCCCTACCTATTTCTCATCCCTTTATCTACGCGGCTTACTTAGGTAAGATGCTGGGCAGTTATATCACCCTCGGTGAAGCCAATGACACCTGGGCCTTAAACGAAGGGGTTTTAAAGGAAGAGGCTTTTCTCAAGCTGGCTTATTATAACCATGAAGAATGGGAAAAAATGCTCTTCTTGGCGCTCGACAAAGTCAAGAAAGGAGTAGTCGTAACTTGGTTTGAAACCACCGACAGCCTCCAGCACATGTTTTTCCGCTATCTTGACCCTCGCCACCCTGCCCGCCGCTATCTTTATCATGATCGCTACCAAAAGGTCATCGAAGAACTCTATCGAAAGATGGATGACCTTGTCGGACGGGTAATGGAACGTTTGGACAAGAAATCAGTGCTGATTATTATGTCAGATCACGGTTTTAAATCTTTTCGCCGCGGATTTAATTTAAATTCTTGGCTCTATCTTAATGGCTATCTAACTCTCAAGGAAGGCAAGCAAAGCAGCCAAGAATGGTTCCAAGACGTGGATTGGACTAAGACAAAAGCCTATGGATTAGGGCTAGCAGGAATTTATCTCAATCTTAAAGGTCGAGAGGAACAGGGAATCGTCCAACCTGGCGAAGAAGCTAACCACCTCAAACAGGAGCTCATTACTCGGTTAACCGGGATCAAAGATAAAGAAACAGGTGAAGTGGCGATCAATAAGGTTTATGATAAAGAAAAAATTCCTCCTGGTCCCTACAAGGATAATTGTCCGGACCTAATCATCGGTTACAATGAAGGCTACCGAGTTTCATGGGATTCAGTGACAGGTAAAGTTAACGACGTTATTTTTGTCGATAATCATAAAGCCTGGAGCGGTGACCACTGTATTGACCCTCGCCTAGTTCCAGGAGTCTTATTTACTAATTATCCCATAACCAAGAAAAATCCAGCTATTATTGACTTGGCCCCCAGTGTATTGCAACTATTCGGAGTTACTCCACCGCCCTACATGGACGGACAGCCTCTTTTTTCAACCCCTATCAATTTTTCTAAATCCACCAAGGGGGAAAGAAAAAAATGAAGCGACGAGACTTTTTAAAAACAGCTTTTCTAAGTGGGGCAATAGCCAGTGCGGGGTGGGATCCCTTTCGGGCTTTTACCAATCAAGGACGCCGGGATACTTCCCAGAAAATACTAATCCTTGGTTTTGATGGCGTCGACCCTCATCTTCTTGAGACTTTTATCCGCCAAGGGAAACTTCCCGCTTTTGCCAAGCTCTGGCAAGAGGGTGACTTCAAACCTCTAGGCACCAGCATTCCTCCTCAAAGCCCCGTGGCTTGGTCTAATTTCATCACTGGAACTGATCCCGGCGGACATGCCATTTTTGATTTCATCCACCGCGATCCTCAACAATACCTCCCTACTTTCTCAGCCTCCAAGACAGAGGAGGCCAAAAGAACGCTCAACTTAGGTAATCTCGTCCTTCCTCTCTCGGGAGGCGAAGTGACGCTTCTCCGACAAGGAAAAGCTTTCTGGCAATACCTGGAAGAATATGACATTCCTGCCACTGTCTTCAAGATTCCATCCAATTATCCCCCGGCTCCTTCCAAACAACGGACTATCTCGGGGATGGGTACTCCCGACATCCTTGGTACTTATGGTATTTTTAATTTTTACACGACGACCGCGGCCGAAGTTCAGAAGGACATTGGCGGAGGAAGAATTCACAATGTTTATATCATTGGCAACCAAATCGAGGCCAAACTCCCCGGCCCGATAAACTCCTTCAAAAAGGACAGGCCGGAAACTTTTGTTAATTTCAAAGTCCATATCGACCCCGTCCATCCAGTGGTTAAGATTTCTCTTCCCGGCGAAGAATTTATCCTGCAGGAAGGGGAATGGAGTGGTTGGAAAAGGGTTGAATTTCCCCTGATTCCTACCCAATCCGTTAGTGGGATTTGTATGTTTTACTTGAAACAAGTCCGGCCAGATTTCAAGCTCTATGTCTCGCCGGTCAACATCGACCCCGCAAATCCAGCTCTTCCCATCACCACCCCTTCTTCCTATTCTAAAGAGCTGGCTGAAAAATTTGGCCCCTTCTTTACTAAAGGCTTACCCGCTGACACCTCAGCTCTTGATAGTGATATTCTGGATGAAAAAGAATTCTTAACCCAAGATGATTTTATTTTGGCGGAAAGAAACGCTATGTTTGACTACGAACTCGACCGGTTTGAAAGCGGTGTGCTTTTCTACTATGTTTCTAGTACTGACCAGCGCCAGCACATGTTTTGGCGCCTAATTGATAAAAACCACCCCTCCTACGAGCCAAAACTAGCCAAAGAATTTGGCTCAGCTATCGAAAAAATTTACACCGAAGTAGATAAAATTTTAGCTAAGGCCTTAGCCAAAATAGATAAAAACACAACCCTCATAGTTATGTCTGATCATGGCTTTTGTCCTTTCCGTTACTCCTTTAACCTCAATACTTGGTTGAAAGAAAGCGGCTATTTGAGTTTAATTAACGAGTGGAAACAAGGTCAGGAAGACCTTTTTCTCAATGTCGATTGGCACCGGACTAAGGCTTATGCTGTAGGACTCAACGGCCTCTACCTCAACCTGAAAGGAAGAGAGGCGGAAGGCATCGTCACCGAAAGAGAAAAAGAGGCTTTGATGCGCGAAATTGCTCATAAGTTAGAATCTTACATCGACCCCACCACCGGAAAAAGGCCCATCCTCAGAGCCTATGTCACCAAAGATGTTTACCACGGTCCCTATACCCACAAAGCACCTGAAATCATTATTGGCTATAATCATGGCTTCCGGGTGTCATGGACCTCTCCTTTGGGAGGCATCCCCAAGAAAATAGTTGAACCTAACACAGAAAAATGGAGCGGAGACCACTGTATGGATCCTTCAGTTATCCCCGGAATTTTAATGACTAACCGCCCAATAAAGCACTCCTCGCCTCATCTCTACGACTTAACAGCCTCTATTTTAAAAACATATGGGATTCCTATCCCCCCCACGATGAGAGGAAAACCAATTTTTTAAGGAGGAACAATGGGCAAAGCAAAAGTTAAATTAGATAAAGATCTGGTTGAAAGAATTAAAAAATATGCTGAAATCTCCGGCTACTCTTCACCAGAAGAATTCATTACTCATTGTCTCGAGAAAGAAATCGCCAAGCTGGAAGAATCAGACTCGGAAGAGGAAATCAAGAAAAAACTGAAAGGACTAGGTTACATTTCTTAGCAAGAGTTGGCGTCAAGGCCGGCTTAAAGGACCTACAAGAAATTATGCTAAGCAAGAGAATAACGAGGAAGGGAATTTAAAAAAAACAAACGATGTGGGCATTTAATCAAGCAATAACCTGGTTGTTTAAAATCATTTTCTTCCCTTGGGAGAAGCTTCATCCCTGGTGGGGAATGATTTACATCTCCCTGCTCACAGGATTGTTTATGCTCTGGGTTTTTCGTTTAACTTCCAATCAAGCGGGAATTAAAGAAGTAAAACAACAAATAAAGGCTCATCTCCTAGAGATTCGGCTGTTCAAAGACAACATGGCCCTTACTCTCAAAGCTCAAGGAAGAATTCTACTTTGTAATCTTAAATATATTAGTTACTCCTTCAAACCCATGTTGGTCATGATCCTACCTTTGCTTTTGATTCTCATTCAGCTTAACTTTCGTTTCGCCTACCAACCCCTTGCTCCCGGGGAGAGAACTATTGTCAAAGTCAAGGTTAAGCCGGGATTCGATCTTCTTCAAATGCCTATTTCTCTGACTTCATCACCGGGAATTATGGTTGAGACACCCCCTCTTCGCATCGAGGAAGGAGGAGAAATTGACTGGCGGATAAGGGCGGTCCAAGAAGGACATCACTTATTGAAAATCAAGATCAATAATGATCAGGAGGTTGAGAAAGAAATATTCGTTGCCGCCAGAGGAGCTAGAAAGTTATCAACTCTCTCTCCTCTCCGTCCTCCTTCTAATTTTATTCCCTCTCTTCTCTATCCCCTCGAAAAACCAATCCCTTCCGACCTCCCTCTTCAAGACATTGAGGTCATCTATCCCTCAGGTAATTTTCATTTTCTTGGTCTCTCTCTACACTGGCTAATCGTTTATTTTCTCTTGGCCATTGCTTTTGGCTTTGGCTTGAAGAGAATCGTCGGGGTGGAAATTTAGCTCAAAGTCACTAATTTCTGGACAACTCTTTCCCATCTCGTTAAACCAAGCAATCTCGGAGAGACTTCTCTTTTGAGGAGAACGAGGCGGCCGCTTGGCGGCATAACCAAGAGCCAGGAGAGAGATAATCTTGTATTTTCGAGGGATGGCAAAAAACTTGCGTGCTTTTTTCAAATTAAACCAGCCAATCCAACAGGTGCTCAAACCTAATTCTTCGGCTTGGAGAACAAGGTGCTCCCCGGCCATGCCGATGTCCAGAAGATAATAGGCTACTCCCTGAATCTGTTTCCCTATCCGGTTGGCGAGGATATCCAACTCGGCCAAGACGAGGATCAACACCGGTGCTTGTTGGGCAAAGCGGGAGGGGAAGTAAATTCCCGAGAAGACAGCCTCGGCAAATTTTTGTTTTATTGGCGGATCATCGATCACCAAGAAACGCCATGGTTGGACATTCTCAGCCGAAGGTGCCCAACGCGCCGCTTCTAAGCAGAGAAGAATCGCCTCGCGGTCGACAGGTTGCTCTGAAAATCGCCGGATACTTCGTCTTTGCCAGATTAATTTTAAAAGATGAGGAACCTTTTCTCGCTCAATCTTCATCTTGTTTCCTCCTCCAACGGTCTAAAGCTTAACTCTTCTCCTCTCTCTTCTAGCTATTATGGCCCTCTTTTTGTATCAATTTATATTTTTAACATTTTTATTTAATTATTTATCTATGGATGCTTATCTAATCATCCTGTTAGATAATCGTCAAGCGCGAACTCGCAAAGAATCACGTGTTGGCCGGCTTCCTTTATCCTTAATGGTTCAACAGCAACAGCCTTATTATTATCATGGATACCTGACCATTAAAAAAAGCAAATTGAAGATCCCCATAGGCTTGCTCGAGGTAAAATATTATCCACGCAGTACAACTGGAAAGAAAAGTAACAACTTGCCCCGTTTCTCAATTTGGAACGTCCCCACTTAGCCCTATTGGTGGTGAACATCTAAAATAACTTGATGTTACCCTTTATCTCCATTATGATTAGACAAAATTGGTTAAGAGGAGGTAAAATTGTCACG
>DQWD01000162.1 GCA_011042725.1 Candidatus Aminicenantota bacterium
GGCGGTTTTCCGCTGCAGTCCCTTGATCGATAGAAACCCCACCCGAATACTTCCTTTTTCCATCGAAAAGCCCAGCTCACTGCGGTTAACATCAACTCCCCGCAGAGGAATTTTCCACCGACGAGCTTCTTCAATGTATTCAGCCAAATCATAATAGCCACCGCCAGCATTAAGAACAGCCGTTAGATAGGCCAGCGGGTGATGGGTCTTAAGATAAGCCGCTCGGTAAGCCATTAAGGCGTAAGAAACACTATGGGCTTTATTGAAAGAATAAGCGGAAAAAGCTTCCAGTAGCCGCCAGAGACGCTGGACCTCAGTGGTCCTATAACCTCGCTCTTTGGCTCCGGTTAAAAATTTTTGTTTAAGCGCAGCCAACTCGGGTGATGATTTAGCTTTCAAGGCCCGCCGCAGAGCATCTCCTTCTTCCGGAGGCAATCCAGCTACTCGCTGGGCAACTTGCATAACCTGTTCCTCATAAAGGAGGAGACCATCCGTCTCCGGCAAAATCTGGCGGAGAAGCTCATGGCGGGCAATCCACTTTCCCTCCCGCTGCCGCAAGAGAGCTTCTTTCATGCCGCTTTCCGTGGGTCCAGGTCGGATTAAAGCTAAGGCTTTGACCAAATCGTGGATTGAAGAAGGCTTCAGACGCCAGAGAAGGTTCATCATCGCGGGGCTTTCAATTTGAAAACAGCCAATGGTCCGCGCCTCTTGGAGGAGTCGAAAAGTAGGCCGATCATTAAGGGGAATTCGTCGAAGCTGAAGAGACTTCATGGCTGCCGAGATGGCCGTCAAGCCCCGGACCGAGAGAAGATCAAGCTTAATCAGCTTTAAATCTTCGACAGCATCCCGGTCAAAATGACACAACCGATATCCCCGGGCAGACTCACCCAAAGGAAGATAGCGCTCGACCGGGGCAGGCGTGAGGATCACTCCCCCAACGTGAAGAGAAACTTCGGCCAAAGCGTCTTGGAGAGATGCCGCCATTCGCCAAATTTCCAGGCATCCTGGTGGAGCCTGGCTGGGAGTTAAGTCCCGAGGTTCAGCCCATAAAGGAAGGCGACGGCTGAGGGAGCGAGCCTCTTCAGGAGAAAATCCCCAAGCGCGCGCTGTTTCATAGATAGCCGAACGGGCCCGGTAGCTTTTTAGACTACAAACAAAGGCCGCTCCACTAGAGCCCTGGCCATATTTTTCGAGCACATAGGTCAAAACCTCATCCCGGCGGGTAGAATCGAAATCAAGATCAAAATCAGGAGGGTCAGGCCGGCCAGGATTAAGAAATCGTTCGAAATAAAGATCGAAGCGCAACGGATTAGCGGGCGAAATTCCCAGAAGATAAGCCAGATAAGAAGAGGCCCCAGACCCTTTCAGGTTGTAAAGAATCCCCCGGCGGCGAGCGAAGCGAACTACATCATAAACAATCAAGAAATAAGGGGCAAAACCAGAGGCTTCCACCACTTCTAGTTCACGGCGCACCCGTTCTCGTTCCTGCCAACTAAGACCGGTCCTTTTCTCGAGCTTACGCCTCACCACCTCTCGTAAAGAAGAGGAAAACAGGTAAGGAGGAAGAGAAGGGACCAAGTTGGCCAAGGAAAAGGTGCATTTTTCCACTACTGCTTGAGTTCGCTGAAAAAGGGGCTTAACTTCCTCTCCCCACTTTTTCCCAACCAACTGAGCCTGTTCCGGTCCGACCAGAGAAATTAATTTTCTCCGGCGTTGCCATTCAGGGGGAAAAGCTACTTTGCGGTGGATGGCTGCCAAAAGCACCAGCCGGTAAGGGTGCTCAACAAATTTCAATGGATTAGCCCAGACAACAGGTCTCCCCAAGTACCGGCCCCAAGCCAAAGCGCGGGGAATGTTCGTCCAGTCAGCTCCAAGGTAAACATCATCGGGAGCTACTTCTTCTAGCAACGGCTCACCCTTCCAGGACTGGGGATCTTCGCTCCAGGGGAAGACAATCGTCACCAGCCCGACTGGGGGGCGGAGAGTTCGGGAGTTGAGAATTTCCATCAAATTCCAGTAGCCTTCCCGATTCTTAACCAGAAACACAAATGTTTTGCCTTCCAAAGACAGCTCGCAACCAAACACAGGCCTTATTCCTTCCTGGGAGGTTATCTCTTTCCATTTGGACCATCCATAGAGATTGGCTACATCGGTCAAGGGAACGGCTTGTAATTTTTGGCGTCTGGCCCAGAGGGCTAATTCTGTTCCCAAAATTCCCCCTTGACCTTGGCTAAATACCGAATGGACGCGCAAGGGAACCCACTTCATGGAAACCAACCTTTCTCTTTAGCCTTTTTATTTGGTCAAGGAAGCTGTTTTCAACACAAAACCTCTTTTTGCTTCCAAAGGATAGCACCGCTCGAGAAGCCTTTCTCGCATAGTGAGCACAGCGGCAAACCCATACTTTCGACGGAGCTCAGCCACGGCTTGCCCGAGCTTTTCCTCGCGTTCCTCCAGAGACTTAAATAGAGCTAGCGGACGACAAGGGGTCAATTGCGTGGCTTTCACGCCGATTAACCGGAGAGCCAAGCGAGGGGCCGGAAAAAAGGAGAGGAATAAATCCTGCGCAACCCGGTAAATTTCTCCCATCGTCTGCAGGGGTAAGGCCACCAGGCGGCGTCGCGTTTCGGTCCGGAAATCAGCATATCTTATTTTGACTTCCACCCCCTGAGTATAAAGGGCTTCTTCCTGGAGAGCTACCGCGAGGCGATCACAGAGATAAGCTAGATGAGCCAAGAGAAGTTGCTCATCCCAGATATCCTCGAGAAAAGTAGTTTCCCGGGAAAAAGATTGCGGCTGGCGACGAAATCTAACCGGCCGGGCGTCAAGGCCTCGAGCTTGCCAATAAAGTTCATCTCCGTTAAGGCCGAAGAGAGAGCGCAGAGCCGAGCGAGGAAAAGACCACAGATCCCCTACGTGCTGCACTTGGAGCAAATTAAGCACCGTTTGGACTTTAGGCCCTACGCCAGGAAGATGTTTGACCACCAGCTGGTGCAGAAATTCTTTTTCTTCGCCTGGCTCTATCTCCATTAATCCGCCGGGCTTAGCCTGGTTAGTGGCTAGCTTGGCCAGAAGTTTATTCGGCCCCACTCCCACTGAAACGCGAAGCCCAAGTTCCCTTTCTAGCTTTCTCTTCAGGGAACGAACAGCCTGAGAAAAAGAAGGATAAAGGTAACGGCAAGAAGTCAAATCGAGGTAAGCCTCATCTAAGGAGGCAACTTCTAAATCAGGAGTGACAGAAGCCAGCAAAGAAAAAAACTTCTCCGAAAATGAACGATAAAGATGATAATTTCCCCGCAGAAAAACTCCTTGAGGGCAAACTCGAAAAGCTTGCCGCAGAGGCATTCCCGAGTGAACACCGAAGCGACGAGCCTCATAAGAAGCCGTGGCCACAACTCCCCGTTCGTGAGGAAGCCCCCCGACAATAACTGGTTTTCCTTCCAGAGAAGGGTTCAACAAAACCTCGACCGCAGCAAAAAAGGCATCAATATCAATATGAACGATAAATTTTCGTTTCATTAACCTTCCTTTCCCGAAGGAGAAACTCCTCCCCTTTTTTTAACGATCATTAATTCGTTAGAGGGGTAAGCCTTAGTACTTCCGCAGAACTCCGACCACCCGGCCCAGAATGCGAAGTTCTTTCACTTCCAGGGGAGAAAAGGCCGGGTTTTCGGGTACCAGCCAAACTTGGCCGTTCTCCACGCGAAGCCTTTTCAAGGTTACGGAACCATCATCCAGTTGAGCAATGACCATCTCGCCCGTCTGGGCCGTGTTGGTCCGCTCCACCAGGACCAAGTCACCATCGTCGATGTAGGCGTCAACCATACTTTTCCCCTCGACCCGAACGCAGAAGATGTTGCCCCTTTTACGGCCGATCATCCACTCCGGAACATCCAGGCCTTCCCCCGTAAGATCAAAAGCTTCCCGGGGATGGCCGGCCGGGACCAACCCGGCTAGAGGCACTTCTACTGTTGCCGGGAAAGCGGAAACCCCGAGAACTTCCAGTTGGCCCCGGTGGCGACGGAGATAGCCTTTCTTTTCCAACGCCACCAGATGCTTAAACACTGCCGAGGGAGACATAATTGCCAAGCGGCGGCCTAGTTCCCGAATACTGGGAGAATAACCATACTCGAGGATGAAATTACGCACAGCAGCCAACACCTCAGCCTGACGCTTGGTCAAGGCTTTTCTTCTTGTGTTCACCATTTTGTTCACCATATCTAATATAATTTTCGCTTTAGCTTTTGTCAAGGGAAAATTAAAAAAATATTCTCGAGAGGAATTAAAAAGGGCAGTTATTTCTCCCCTAAGAAGTGACCAATTTTATCCAAATACTCCCTAATGGGTAATCGCTGAGGACAATGCTCCTCACATTCACCACATTCGGTACAATCCGTGGTTCTTTGGCCCTGCAACCATCTCTCTTCATTGCCAAGGTAAATTTGATAAATCCGGTGAGCCTCCTCGGGCAGCTTCATCCGCACTTGGTCCCACATTTGGGCGTAGAGATGAATTTGAATGCCTTGCGGACAATACTCTAGACAATAGCGACAACCGGTACAGAAAGCTTCTCCTAAAGCTTCATAGCGTTTAAGAATCTTTTGAACTATCTCGGGATCAGGCTTTTGCAGGGAGTTGACGGTAGCCACATTGGCCTTGACCTCCTCAGGATTTTTCATCCCGGAAAGCACCACCGTTATTTCCTCATGGGCTAGGTTAAAGCGCAAAGCGGTGGCGATGAAAGAGCTGTCTGGTTCATCTTTTAACTTCTCCAGTTTGGCCTCATCACGAGTCAACAATCCTCCTCCCAAAGGGTTCATGGTCACCACTCCCCATCCAGCGGCGGCGGCCGCTTTCAGGCCTGCCTGACGGAAAGTATGATTAATAATGTTATATCCCAAAGTAATCCCCTCAAAGGCTCCATCCTCAACTATTCGGGCTATATCTTCGCCCGAAGCATGACTGGTACAACAAAGATGGCTGATTAAACCCTGTTCTTTTGCTTGCCGAGCCCCTTCATAAGGTCCTCCCGGAGCCATAATTCGTCGATATTGTTCCAAATCCATTATGTTCCACATATTGTAAAAATCTATCCGCTCTTTGTTCAGCCGTTTTAGCTGGGACTCAATCCGCCGGAGGACCGCCTCGGCTGTGGGGTCACTGTAGATGGTTGATTTAGTCGAAATATAGACTTTTTCTTTTTCCTGAGGGGTCAGCTCAACTAAGGCTCGACCCACAAATTCCTCTGATTTATCCTGACAATATCCTGGTGCGGTATCTAAATAATTTATCCCTAACCGAAGGGCCGTGAGAATGGTCTCGATGGCCAGCGATTCATTCTGAGGATCAAACCTCATGCACCCCAAACCCAGGACTGATACCTCTTTTCCTGTTTGACCAAATTTCTTGTAGCGCATAGCCTTTTCTCTATTGATTTCCACCTTTCTTGTCAAGCTTTAGTTATCGATTTTTTAGCTTCCCGGCCAGGATCATTGCTTCTCTAAGAAAGCAGCCAGGAAAAAAAATGGAAACCAAGCCTTATTTTCCGATTTGAAAGTAATTTTAATTACAGGTTCATAAGGAAAATAGCTTTAATATCCCTATTCATTCGTGTCCCAAAGATATTTCTGCATTTTGGGTAATTTATTGAATTCAATTAAATTACAATGAAATATATCATAAGCGATTTGAAACAAAATTCCATTTTTTCATCGTGTAACTTCAACAATATCAACACAAATTTTTCTGTTTAATAAACGTTGAGTCAGTAATGATCCCTATTAATAATTTTTATCGGACAGGTTCACCATCTGGATATTTGCCTATTATCTCAGCGGGAATCTCATAAACTTTATCCCATCCTCCTAATCTCTGAAGAACAGCAGGGGAAGTCACGCCTCTTTTCTTCCCGTTTTCAATCAAATAAACAGGCCGATTGGGGCGGTTGCTCATTTCAATAACCAAACAACCCTCAAAATTAAGCTCAATCGGTTCCCCTCTGGTCATCCGAGCTAGGGTTTCTTCCCGAACCTGAACCAGGTATTTCCAGGGGTCCCTGCCTCGCTTTAATTGATAATTGTAGCGATAGAGACTTTCCAAATCGTGAAAAGGCCGCAAGACATATTCTCCCAACCCCTGGCGTTCAATAAGATACACTGCCGAACCGCGGCCTTTAACATATTTCTGGTGAAGATAAGGCAGGCTATCCTCAGAAGGCCACTGGGAAAATTCTCTCTCTATCTGCTCGAGAATATTATTTATATCTCTTATTTGGTAAGGCCGGAGTTGTGCTGTGGTCATCGTTTCGTCCAATTCCTGAAAAGCTCTGACTAAATAAAGAAAAGCTTGGTAAAGACTGGTTCGTAGATAGCTCCCCCGAAAATAGCCTGATTCTTCGGCCGCCAGACGAGAAAAAAGGCGGCAACTGGAAGCAAAGGCCTCTGATTTAAAAAGAACTGCTTGTTCATCTTGACTAATCGTCTGATCTAACCCTTTAAAATGTTCATAACTGGAAGCAGCTAAAGCTGAAGCCATCTTTTCTAACTCTAGACTTAGATTATAAATTTGAATTCGTTCATCCCCCCAAAGAGGAACCAGCATTAACAGGCTTAAGCCCAACCCAAAAAACAATAAAAATGATTTTGGCTTCATCTTCTCCTCCTTCCCTCGTCTTTCAAATTTTGGTGGATATATTTTTTATAGCTAGAAAAAGAATGAATAGCAACTCCCACTAAATTGGAGAATGAAGCTAGTCGATGCAAAGCTAAGTCAATTTCTTGACGGAAAATTCGAAAGGGAGAACCAAAAAAAGTAATCTTGGCAGCAGGCACGTCTTCTTGTTTCCATTCTATCAGTTTAACTTGAGGGAAAGTGCTTTCTCTAGCTAGGGAAGGGTCTTTTTTCTCCCAAAAAATTACCCATTTTTCACCCTGATCTTCAACCCATATTGCCGATTTTCCCTTTCCAAAAACAGAAAACTCATACAAAGTTTCATCTGGTAAAGGGCCTGTTTCTACCCCCAGCCAAATCGGTTTTTCTCGTTTGGCAGCATATTCCAGCTCATTTTTTATATGCTCAATAAGGCCATCCGCCCCATCAGCTACTGTCCGATAATCCATGACGACAACTTCATCCACGAGATCAATGATCGTTCGATCAAATGTTTGATCTTCAACCTCGGCAATGGGCTGAAAATACTTGTCCTGATTATCATACCAAAAAGGGATATCCACCCCGAGGCAAAACTCTGATTGAGGGTTTGAGTCCTGAATGATTTTCTTGTTCTCGAGAAGAAAATCTTTATATTGTTCCAAAATAGCTTGTTTCCGAGAACTGAAAAATCCAGGAATTAAATAAGGTTCAATATCATAATGAATCCCCTTGAATTGTTCCGGGAAAGGATGGTTTTGGTTATAGGTGAGAATAACAGCTAGGAGACTTAAATTCAAACCATGCCAGGGAGATAAAGCATGCTCGGGACGACCAACAAGGGCCTTAACCTTTATTCCCGCCCGATTAAACCTCGCCAGAAGAGGAGCAAAATTATTTTTTGGCCACCGTAGCCTCCAGTTAGGAAAACGATCATTTTTATCGGGCCGAAAGAGAGGATCATCAGGCTCAATAGTAAGCTGCGGATAGTATTCTTCAGGCCAGGTCAATTGCCAGAGGCCATTTTGGTCCTGGTAGAGATAGGGTATTTGCAAGAAGACGTCAGTAAAGCCTTGTTCCTGCATAAAATCTATATCTTCTTGCAATTTCTGTTCATCTCCAAGCCATTCCAGAACTTGTCGGTGCCAGGCCCAAGTAGCTTTTTTCCATTTTTTGATCGAGGGGAAAAATGGTGTTTTTGGTCGACCCTTTGGCCTTAAATCAATCTTCTTCTCTTTGGTCAAGGCAATGTCTTTGATGGCCATCTCCCCTTTTCCATGACCTTCAACCAGAAACACGAGACTGGCTAATTGTTGCCAGTTAACCTGGGAGGAACTAAGCGGTATCCAAACTTCCTGCCATTGAGAACTAAGACGTCCTGTGGGGAGAAAGGAAAGCAAATCTCCTAAAACAACAGCGTCTTCTTTTATCTCCCACTCGGCATCAGCGACGGCAATTTTCACTCGGGAGACATCATCTCCTCCTCGGGCGTAAAACCTTAGATACTTAAAAGGCGAGGCATTAAGGTAAATTCTCTCGGAAGGAGGAAGCTTATAATTAAAAAAATGGATCCAGAAACCAGCGTAACCTCTCCCTGCAGAATCCGGTCTTAAACGAAATGAAAAATCCAAGTACGTCTCCTCGTGGTTAGTTTTGAGGGAGACCTGGGCCCAATTAGGCCTTTTAAAAAAGGGAGCATAATAACCATCTAAATTATTCTTAATACCTAAAGGATCCCATTTAAGAAAAAAAGCTTTTCCCTTTAAGTCTGGAATCCGACTCCGGGGCCGATCAGGATAAACAACTTGAGGAACACTATCTCTGATCTCATTCACCTCCAATCTGTCTCCATTTTGGTCATGGATAATGGTGAGTCTAACATAGCTAATTGCCTCCAAAGCCTTTAAATCCCAGTCTTGAGGACTTATAACCTTCATCAATAGACGATTCGGGACTTTGATAGGCTTTGGATTGGTAAGCTGTAAATCATTCTCAGTTTCTAAATTTCCCCTCTCTTGAAATGGATCTGAACCTCCGCCCCTTACGGCCGAATTCAAAGCCAGACAAAAGAAACCCAGAAATAACAAAGTAATTAAAACAAAACCAACCCGTTTTAATGTTATCCCCTGGAAGCCAGGCCAATTAAGGATTGAAAACTTGATCACTCTTTTTTTACCAATGTTTATTTATCGGTTTTAGTCGATCCTCTTTAAAGGGAAAATAAAATTTCATTATTCTCTGAAAACATTGGTCAGAATGATAATTCGCTCTCGACAGCAAAAGCATATTGTTTTTAATCAAAGTTAATCAAAACTGAAACCCAGGTTATCATCACTCATGAGCATTTTCTCCCCTCTCTGCCTCCTATTTTTTCCCTTTATTTTTATTGTCATTTCCTATTATTATCTCCCCCTCTTACAATTTCCATCCCCCAGCGACAACTAGATTAGCGCCTGTTATATAAGCCGCATCTTCGGAAATAAGGAATCTCACTGCTGGCGCTACTTCTTCCACTCGACCCAACCTTCCCATGGGCACCTTAAACGAACTAGGCAATTCTCCGTCTTCCAGCAATCCCGGAGACACCATATTAACGGTAATGCCAAAAGGCGCTTCGCTCCTGGCCACGGTTCGAGTAAGAATCAGGAGGCTCGTCTTAGCCATGGCGTAAGGTAAAATAGTGGAATAAGCTGTCAATTCCTCGACCCGACTATAACCTAAGTTGACAATTCGACCCCACTTCTTTTCCCGCATCGCCGGGAGAACCGCTCCAATGATTTCCCAGGTGCTAAGCACATTCTGCTGCCATATAGATTCAATCTCTTCTCGAGTTAATTCCTCCCATGGTTTAACCAATATAGGTCCAAAGTTATTGATCAAAATATCTATCTTTCCTAACCTCTTTTCCACTTCCCTGACTAGCTTTTGGCCCGCGCCTGGGTGGGATAAATCGGCCGAAAAAATATCACTTTGCAGGTTTTGCTTTTTTAACTTCCTCGCCAACTCCAAGGCTTTCTCGTGTTGGGAATAATAATGAATGGCCACTGCCTTGACTAATCCTTCTAAATGAAGAGTTAAGGCTTGACCAAGTTCGGAAGTGGCTCCGGTGATTAGGGCTACTTTCTTCATTATCTTCTTCTGGCTATTAATTCAAAAAATGCAAATTAAAGCCTGTTTGTAGTCTAATTGGATTACGGGGTCTAAATCAACCTCTAGATTCATCATTATCAACTCCTTGTGGCTATTTTTTTGCCACCATGGCCTTTTTCCTGGCGAATTAACTTAATCCTGTTTTCTTTTTTCTATCATCTATTCAAATTTTCTTTTAATCTTCTTCTTTTTATTTAAAATGTTAGGGAGCAAAAATCTTCTTGCCCAGCCGAAGTTTACCTCCTTCTTAAATCTAGTTCATAAGCCTGGTTCTTTCCTTGGCCTCAGGTAAATATTTATTTAGCTACATCTAAGATTTCATAATACCCTAATAAAATTTACTTTTGAATACATCTTCTTCTCTCTGCCACGCTTTCCCTTTAGCCATATTTTTCCCTTTTATGCTCAACTTCTAATAGTATTTGACTTTAGTAAGGTACTCAGGATATAAAATATTGCCGGTATTAATTAATTTTTTACTAAGGATTTAAGTCATCAATGGCTAAAAAAGAAATGAAAAAAATCTTAATAACCGGTGCTCTGGGACAAATCGGAACTGCTCTGCTTCCAGTTTTAATCAAAAAGCATGGGGCAGCCAACGTGGTGGCTTCCGACATCAAAACAGGGCTTCCCGAAAACATTAGTTCTGCCATTCATTATGAAAACCTCGATGTTAGAGACGCCACTAAACTAGCCGAGATTATTCGTCAACACCAGATTGACACCATCTATCATCTGGCCGCTATTCTTTCAGCCTCGGGAGAAAAAAATCCTCAACTGGCCTGGGAAGTAAACCTCCGCGGCACTTATAACGTTCTTGAAGTTGCCCGGGAAATGGACATTTTTCGGGTTTTTGTCCCCAGCTCCATCGCTGTTTTCGGACCAGACACTCCAAAAGAAAACACTCCCCAAGATACCATCCTTCGACCCCGGACAATGTATGGACTGACCAAAGTGGCTGGAGAACTTTTGGGAGAATATTATGTCCATCGTTATGGGCTCGATGTTCGGGGTTGCCGCTACCCGGGAATCATCAGCTATGAAGCTCCGCCTGGCGGAGGAACCACGGATTATGCTGTCGAAATTTTTTATGAAGCTGTTAAACATCGCCAATATACCTGCTTTGTAAGCGCCGAAACAAGGCTCCCGATGATGTATATGCCCGACTGCCTTAAAGCCACCATTCAGCTCATGGAAGCCGATTTTTCACGTTTAAAACATCACACGGGTTTTAACATCTCGGCCATGAGCTTCTCAGCCGGAGAATTGGCGACGGAGATAAAAAAACATCTGCCTGATTTTAAATATTCCTTCCAACCTGATTATCGGCAAAAAATTGCTGAGAGTTGGCCCTCTTCCATAGATGATTCTGCCGCCCGAGAAGAGTGGGGATGGGAGCCTGATTATGACTTAGCGGCCATGACCAATGATATGATTAAGGTGCTTACGCAACGTCAGCAGCAAGGACTACTTTAGTTTTAATCATAAGTTCCACCACCAAAGAAATACCCGCAGGGGAAAAATATCTAGCCATAAAATAATATTTAATGAGAAAGAGAACATTACCCTGGTTCATTTGCGCTTAACTATTCTTATTTTAACCAAATTCCAAAATTACCCCTGTTGGTAAATAGGTAAGCTGTCATTTACTTTTATCTGCCACTTTTTTTTGCCCTTGTCCCAAAGCCTATTTTTTAATTGTCACTTGTTTTTTCGTCTCGTGACTAAAAAAATAGGTAAAAAGGTGAACTGTCACCAGTTTCAAAAAATAGGTAAATAGGTGAACTGTCACCGATTTTTACAAGTAAGTATTTTAATTGCTCGCGGAATAACTTTAATTTTAATTTCTCTAACTTCTTCTTGTTTCGAATCAAAAAGGCGCTCTCCATCTAATTGAAGAGCTAAGGGGTGAGAAGAAAAAAGTCGAAAAGAATTTCCTTGAAGATAAGTTACTTCCTGAGCTTGGAGGTGACGGCCCTCTCGCATGGCTTGGTAAAGCTTGGCCAGCTGAGCTAGGTGTTTAGGCCTAAAGACAAAAACCTCTAACTTTCCATCATCAACCTGGCCTAAAGGATTTATCTGCTGCCCGCTGGCCCAATAATTGGTATTACTGATGACTACTAGAACCGGGGTAGTTTGAATTATCCTTTCGTTCTCTTCTAGAGAAAGGGAAAAGGGGACCTGCCGGTGAAAATAAGAAGAAAGTATTCCCCAGCCGCCTATAAACGGGCTCCAGCCGCGGAGAAAAGGAAAGCGTTTTAACCATTTTTCGACAAAGCGGTTAACCGTAACTCCCAACCCAAGGCTCACCTGTCCCAGAAAATAGCGGCGCAACTCCCCGAAGACAAAAATCGCTCCGACATCAACTTCTCGACTAACTTTTTTTTGCAGAGCTGATCCCAAGCTTTCTAGGTTAAGAAAGCCGAGCTGGCGAGCGATATCATTGGAGGACCCAACTCCAAGTAGTCCCAAAATCGGTCGCCTAGAAACTGGCATTACTTCATTAAGCACAAGATGAAAAGTTGTATCCCCCCCTGCACAGAGAACATACTGATAAGTAGAGCCAACATGACGGGCAAGCTCAAGAAGATGAGCTTCGCTTTGAGACTCAAAAAAATCAAAAGTAATTCGGTGTTTTTTTAATTCCGCTAATAAGGTTGGTTTAATTTTGCGAGCTTGCCCCCAAGCCGCTCCAGGATTAAAAATAACCGCAATCTCGGCCATCGTCTCTGTGCTTACTTGGTGAGAAAAAGCGATATTCTCTTTACTCCGCCCCAATCTAACCTAAATCTTGACGAAGCTTGGCCAGTAATTGAGGTAAGAGAAAAGCTCGCTGGTGAGTCTCAGCATTATAATACTTTAACCCCTTGGGTGGTTTTCTCTTTATCTGCCGCGGATCGATTTTGTCACTTAAGAACACATAACCCCATTCTCCAGCCGGATAAGTAGGCACGGGGCTGGTATAAAAATAAACTTTACTGAATATGTCCTTTAAAAAAGTAAACTTTCTGACCAATTCTTCCTGGTGAAAAAAGGGTGAGCCCATTTGAGCCACAACTATGCCTTGAGTGGTAAGTTTGGACTTTACAGCCAGATAGAACTCCTGTTCATGAAGACTTACCGATGGCCCTACCGGTTCCGAAGAATCGACAAGAACCACATCATATTTTTCTGATGCCTTGTTCACAAAATTAAAACCATCATCAATAAATAAATTAACCCTTTCGTCCCCTAAAAGCTTTTTCAACCAGGGGAAATACTTTCGGCAAACATTGATTACTTCTTCATCAATTTCAACAAAGTCAACCTTCTCCACTGAATAACGAAGTATCTCCCTGACCACTCCCCCATCGCCTCCCCCGATGACCAAGACTTTTTGAGGGTGGGGGTGAGCTATTAAAGCAGGATGAACCATCATCTCATGATAATAAAATTCATCTCTTTCCGTAGTTTGAACCAAGCCATCAAGAAACAAGATCCGGCCAAAAAATTCATTCTCAATGACTTCAATCCGCTGATACTTTGAGTTCTCAGCATAAAGGACTTTCTGAACTTCAAAAAAAAGGCCACAGCTATTGGTATGATATTCTTTTTTTTCTAACCAGAAGGAATCAAACTTTTCTCTTTTCATGGTTTATAGCGTCCAAATAAATGGATTATCGTCAGTCAGAAGTCGCCCTCGTTTAAAATTTTCTAGAAGATACCGAGGCAAAGCAAAGAGACCATGATGAAGACCGGGATAATAAAACCTTAATCCTTTAACTTGCCGGGCCTCTAAGCGGTCTTTAATCTCTTCCGCGGATAAAGAGAGCGGATCAGGCTTTAACGAGGCACAGATAAATCCCCACGGCAAACTAAAGGAGAGAATAAAACTCCAATAGGGCCGCACCACTGGAAAAACACTTTCCAGAGTTTTCACCAGTGAACTCATAAACTGGGAAAATTTTTCATCAGCACTACCAGCCTGAAGAACCCATACTCCCTCGGGGGTAAGTCGCCTTTTAACCAACTCAAAAAATTCCTTGGTAAAAAGATAAACCGAAGGCCCCCCGGAAACAGGTTCGGTTAAATCGGAAATAATAACGTCATACTTTTCCTCATTTCTCTCAAGAAACTGGCGAGCATCAGTAATAATAAGCTTGCTGCGCGGATCATCAAAGGCTCCCGCTGACCATTCGGGTAAATATTTTTGGCAAATGGCCACCAATTCTTCATCAATATCGACCATGGTGGCTTGCCTAACACTTTGGTAGCGCAAAACTTCTCGGAGGGTAGCCCCTTCACCGCCGCCTAGAATGACGACCTTTTGAGGGCGAGGATGGGTAACTAAAGAAGGATGAACAAGAGCTTCATGATAGATAAACTCGTCAATCTCGGCACTTTGAATTTTATGGTCAAGAAAAAGCACTTTACCTAAAAAATTATTATAGAAGCAATGAACAACCTGAAACTTAGTTTTTCCTTCAAAATATAACTTATCAACCTTATATCTTCGCCAGACATAAGGGGATAAACTTTCAACATAAAAAAAACCTTCTTCCATGACGGAAGGATTATATCACTTCCTTGTCTCGAGAGCAACGCGCAAACTAGTTCCTCTGGCAGGCCAACAATCTCTCCCACAACCTAGCTAATTGGGAGAACGACCTTTGGCTTAAATAACCTGAACAATTCATAGAAAAAGCAGGGCTCCTACTGGCACATAACAAATTAGAATCACCAAGAAGAGGAAATAGCCAAAAAAGATTGGATCAAACAATTACCTCCCTTTTAAAGAATTTAAATCAAACTCTTTTGTCTTCTACAATTAGTGAATAGATCAGGTTTAATAAAGATAAAGAAGCTCATTATTTTTCAAGCTGCCCCTTTGTCTTGAGGGAAAGAAAGAGAAGAAGGCGGAAATCCTCCTCAAAAGTTGGGATAACCTGAGCCCGGGTAATAGAGTTTAGTTTAAATTATAAATGTGGCAAGATGATTACCTGTCGATTAGATTTTAGATGATTTGATTCTAAATCTAGATTTAATTTCCTTTTTATGATTATATTTATTATTAATAATCAATGGGAGGTTACAATGTATGGTCGCATAAAACAACACCTTTTAAAAGAGCTTCAGGCCATTAAAGAAGCTGGACTTTACAAAGACGAGCGCATTATAGTCACTCCTCAAGGAGTAGAAATTGAAGTAAAAGGAGGTCGCAAAGTCCTTAATTTTTGTGCGAATAACTACCTTGGTCTTTCTAGCCATCCCCAGGTTATCGAAGCCGCTCATAATACCCTGGAGAAATGGGGTTATGGCCTCAGCTCGGTCCGCTTTATCTGCGGCACACAAGAAATTCATAAACTCCTGGAAAGAAAAATCGCCGATTTTTTAGGTATGGACGATGCTCTTCTCTTTGCCGCCTGTTTTGATGCCAACGGCGGCACCTTTGAACCGATTTTAGGAAAAGAAGATGCCATCCTAACTGACGAACTTAACCATGCCTCAATTATCGATGGCATTCGTCTCTGCAAAGCGCAAAGATATATTTACAAACACTCCAACATGAATGATTTGGAAGATAAATTAAAGCAAGCCCAAGGGGCCAGGTTCCGGCTTGTTGCTACCGACGGGGTCTTCTCGATGGATGGTGATATCGCTCAGCTAGATGGCATTTGTGATTTGGCTGAAAAATACGATGCCCTGGTCATGGTCGACGACAGTCATGCCACCGGTTTTATCGGCAAGACCGGTCGCGGCACCCATGAATACCGGGGAGTCATGGACCGGGTGGATTTGATCACCAGTACACTGGGCAAGGCCCTGGGAGGAGCTTCCGGGGGCTTTATTGCCGGCCACCAGGAACTAATTGACATGTATCGGCAGCGTTCCCGGCCTTATCTTTTCAGTAATACCCTGGCGCCGACTGTTGTCGGAGCTTCGATTGCTGTGCTGGATCTCCTTTCCGAAACCACTGCCTTGCGGGACAAGCTGGAAAAAAACACCCAATACTTCCGCCAGAAAATGACCGGAGCCGGATTTGAAATCAAACCGGGCATTCACCCGATTGTGCCCATTATGCTAGGTAAATTCCCCAATGATGCCAAGTTAGCACAGGATATGGCCCGCGACCTCCTGGACGAAGGAATTTATGTCATCGGCTTTTCTTATCCCGTAGTGCCAAAAGGGCAATCCCGTATCCGGGTCCAAATCTCAGCCGCCCATGAGCAACATCACCTTGACCAGGCGATTGAGGCCTTCACCAAAGTAGGCCGTAAGTACGGGGTAATCAGTTAAGTTGTTAAAGGTAGCTCAGTTTACTAAAACAAAGCAAGGCTAAAAAACGGGGACAGCAACGATATTGGGTAGTGGTAGCAGGAAGAAGATTTTCACGTTAGAAATTGAAGGTAAGGCAATAAATACGCTGTCAGAATAGACCTGAACAAGAAATTTGGGGTCATGTTTTCATATTTCGCCTTTGAATAACCAAATTTTTTATCATTTCTTAGTGGGTCCAATTCAATAACGCCAGCCTGTAGACAGTCCTCCGCAATATCTCAATATTTCAGGAGTTTGTCTAAATAAAGGAAGAGAAAAGAAAGGCCAATTTTCATCAAGTTAACCTATAACTTCTTCCTTGAGGTGTTTTTCCTTTAGGTCAAATGTGAAAGGTAAAGAACTTACTCCACCTCAATTGGGAAAAGAGCGTAGATATTCTTAGAAGCGATTTTTGGGGGCGAAAATCGCTTCTAAGGTCCCTTTTTGGGGGTAAAAAATTGGTTAAATATTTGATATTAAATAAGATACTGAGACCCGACCTCAGACTTAGACCTCAGCCGCTTCCTCGGGTTCTACTTTGGGTTTTACTTTTTCCATGGTAATCCCGGTGTAGCCGTAAAAAATAGAGACCACGGGATTCATTAAATTGAGAAAAGCATAGGGCAGATAAACCAAAGGATTAACACCCAGGGTGGCATGCATGAAGGCCCCGCAACTATTCCAGGGAATAAGGGGAGAAGTAAGAGTACCCGAGTCTTCCAGGCAGCGGGAGAGGTTTTTGGGATGCAGCCCCATTTTATCAAAGGCCGGCTTATACATCCGCCCGGGAATAACAATGGCCATATACTGGTCGGAAGCAATGGCGTTCATCCCGATGCAACTGAAAATGGTTACAGCTACTAGAGACCCCACTCGCCTCACCCGTTTCAAAAGGGCCCC
>DQWD01000260.1 GCA_011042725.1 Candidatus Aminicenantota bacterium
TCTTTTTTTACCCTAATCTCCTTAACCACCCGCAGACCTATATAGTTTAGCGGCGGAGTTTCTTTTGTTTTTTGGTCCTCAGGCATCCAAGCATTTTTGCCCAGTGGCTGGCCATGGCCTTGCAAGCGTCCTCGATACCATTGGGGGGGTAGAGGCAGTGGTAAATTGGTAAATGGCAATGTCTTTTGTCCGGTGGAGAACGAGTCGGTAAAGATTAGCTGCGTGCTTTCCTTCTAGATCTTGATATTCGTAAGTTTTCCCTTTTCGGTAATAGCGACGCCATTTGGGGCGAGCTCCATTGGCTAAGGAAGCGATAAAGCCATCGGATCGAGCTTGAAAGCCAAGATAAAAAAGTCCCCAATCCCAATCTAGGTTGACTTCAGTATAGTTTTTAGTTTTCAAATCGTAATAATACAGGAAATCAGCTCCAGGACCTTCATTTAAATAGTCAGAAGTGCGGGTTACCGAAAAATAAAACCCTTGGTTATCGAGATCCCAAGCAAACATGGTGGGCTTAAATTGGGGATCAGGAAAAATTTCTTCTTGGGCTTTTGATTCCAGGTTCATTATGAAGAACTTGGGTTTTATCTTTTTGTCTACTTCATAACGGACACTCTGGTTATGTCGGGTAATGACCCATTTTTCCCTCCTTTATTTTTTGATTAATTCGAATCGATAATTATTTTGTTTCATAGTTGGATACTTGTAAATGAAATAGCTGCTTGTTCTCCTAATTAACTGAATAACAAGCCCTGTAGTTGGCTTTTTTCAAGAGATTTTTCACCCCTTAAATATTAACAGACAGCAAAACTTAGTGGTTATCCATTCTTTCATTAGTCCGGTATCCGTGAAGATAATTATGACCATTATTCCAACCCGAGTAATCAGCGTGAGCTAAAAGAAAAACTCTCCCTCACTTCGTTTTTTGAAAACCTTTTAATCCAGTTTTAATCTATTTTTTCTTCCTTGGTTGGCCAGGCTAAATTTTCTTTTTTCTTAATTTTAATTATTTAATTATTCGGAAAATTTGGCTAGTAAATCAGCTACAGCATCTTTATGAACCATAAAGTTTAGCATCTTTAACCGGACATAGTCATCGCGATAAAAATAATAACCTTTAAATTGACCCCGGTGAGCTCCCCCGCCAGAGTCTTTGATTAAAAACCAGGTATGATCGCCATGCTGGCAGTAGCCAACAGCGTGAATGGCGTGGTCGTCGAAAGAAGTTTCATTAGAAAAACGAAACTCTCGACTATCCTGGTCAATAAGGCTCGGTAAAATATCAAAACTAGGGACAATAGCCACATCTTCTGCCCCGTAGATGCCCGGTTCGGAAACATCACCTCCCAAGGCCACGGTGTAACCGTTTTTCAAAGAATTGAGGATGGTGTTGTAAAATTCGTCTAAGGGGATGTTGTAGTAATCTTGACTATGCCACCAATTGTCAGGGACTTTAAATTCACCTTTAGTGTAAAAAGGTAAATATTTAAAGGAGATAAAGCACACATAATCATCGAGAGGGAGCTGGAGAACCTGGTCTAGATATTCTTTGGGAGTCATTTCCTGTCCGTTAACGCTAATTTTTTCCGGGGGTGGTCCTAAATATTTGTTAAGGATTGATTTTACATAACCGATGGCTTTTTCTTCGTCCCAATATTCATTCTCGCGGCAGAATTCCAAATAATTTTTAATTTCTCGAAAGAGTTTGGAATGATCGTGCTCCGTTTGCCCGGGAAGGAGACCGGAATAAGCTTCCGCCGGCACAGCTCCGTATTGCTTCATCCGCGCAATGACGGCGTTATGTTCGGAACCTTCGCCCAGAAATGATTTGCCTTTTTCCCGGATAAAGCGACGGGCTTTTTCTACATATTCCCAATAAACAGTGTAAATTTCCGAGAGTTTTATTTCTCCCCGGCCGAGACGTTTTAATTCTGATTCTAAAAAAGAGGTGGTAGAGAAACACCAACATGTTCCTGTCCGATATTGCCGGATGGGAGGAAAATGGAAATGCTGAACAAATTCTTCTAAAGAGGCTGGCTTATCGATAGAAGAGAAATCTAAGGATAGGAATTGTCTTTTTCGTCCGTTAAACTCTCGGGTCCGATAGATAGCTTCATCTTTAGCTTGGATTTCTTTTTCGCCAATTTTAATTATTGTTTTAGAAGTTGGCGGGGCTTTTTCTGCCGGAGCACAGGATACTATTAACCATCCGCTAAGCCCGATGGCGCCAATGATTAAAATAATTCGCCACTTTTTACTCATGACTACCTCCTTTTATTTTATTTTTCTTTCTTTCTTCTTTTTTCTCTCCCTTATGCTTTATTGAATCCCTTTCTTATTTCTGTAATCTTTTTTTTGATAACTCACTTCGTTCATATTTATTTTTCTTTTCTTTTCTTTTCTTTTCTTCTCTTCTCTTCTCTTCTCTTCTCTTCTCTTCTCTTCTCTTCTCTTCTCTCTTCTCTATTGACTTTTCCTTTCTTTCTTCTTTACTTACTTGCTTCGGGGCCGATTCTTTCCACTTTCTCCTTCTTCTTCTCTTGGTCATTGTTCCTGGCTTCTCAATTTTGTCTCTCCCCACAATAAAGAAGAGTGTTTGGAGAACAGCAGTTCAGCCCATAATGATCAGTTAATTTTTACCCCCAGGTTGTAACACATAAAAGCATATTCATCGGCTGTCACTTCGATCATTTTGGTAGTGCTACTCGAACCGTGTCCCGAACGCGTCTCAATTCTTATCAATACTGGATTGGGACCCTTATTTTTTTCTTGGAGAGTGGCAATGAATTTATAAGAGTGGGCAGGGACAACCCGGTCGTCATGGTCAGCGGTAGTCACAAGAGTGGCTGGATAGCTGACTCCGTCTTTGATATTGTGAAGGGGCGAATAAGAATATAGATTATGAAAATGTTCTTCTTCGTCACTAGAGCCATATTCGACCACCCATCCCCAGCCAACGGTAAATTTATGGTAGCGAAGCATATCCATTACTCCCACTGCCGGAAGGGCCACTTTAAACAGCTCTGGACGTTGGGTCATGGCTGCTCCTACCAGGAGACCGCCGTTAGATCCTCCAGCAATGGCCAGTTTTTCTGATGAAGTATAACCTTCTTTGATCAAATACTCAGCGGCTGCAATAAAGTCGTCAAAAACATTTTGTTTATTTAAAAGCATTCCCGCTCGATGCCATTCTTCTCCATATTCGCCGCCTCCCCGGAGATTAGCTTGAGCATAGACAAAACCATTTTCCAGCAGGAAAATTCGTAAGGCATTGAATGACGGGAGAAGACTAATGTTGAATCCACCATACCCGTAGAGAAGAGCAGGGTTGCGTCCATTTTTCTTTAGTCCTTTCTTGTGGACGATAAACATCGGAACTTGAGTCCCGTCTTTACTTTGATAAAAGATTTGAGTGGTGACATAATCTTCAGGATTAAAGGTGATCTCCGCTTTTCGAAAGACTTCAGACTGACCAGTGGCCACTTCAAATTTGAAGATAGTGGGGGGATAAGTAAAGGAAGTAAAAGTGTAAAAGAGAACTTTGTCTTCTTTTTTGCCGTAGAAACCAGAGGCTGTGCCTAAGGCAGGAAGTTCTATTTCTCGAACCAGATTTCCTTCTAAATCATATTGAAACACTTGGGAATGAGCGTCTTTTAAATAACGGCCGAAGAGATAGCCTCCCGCGGTATTGGCCTGGTTAAGAACTTCTTCTTTTTCGGGGATGATAGTTTGCCAGTTGGATTTTTCTGGGCGAGACGTATCGATCAAAACAACTTGGTATTTAGGGGCGTCTATATTGGTGTAAACGAGAAATTTATCTTCCCGATTATCGATGACGTAGCTGTCGTGATCGAAACCCTTAATCAGTGGTTCAAATTCAAATTTTCCGTCTCCTAAAGGGGTGTAATAAAGCTCATTACCACTTGTTCCTTCGGATACCGAGAGAATCAGGTAACGGCCATCTTCAGTAACCGAGGCATCGAAATAACGAAAGGGATGCTCTTTATCTTCATAAACAAGAATATCCTTTTCTTGAGGTTCACCGAGGCGATGATAGAATATTTTTTGGAATTTATTTTGGGCTTTTAACTCTTCACCCGGTTGAGGTTGATCATAACCGCTATAAAAGAAGCCATCTTTCCACCAAGCTGCCCCGCTGAATTTAACCCACTTGATGATGTCGGGGAGTTCCCGGCGAGATTCTATTTCCATGACATGTATTTCTCGCCAATCAGAGCCAGCTTCCGAACGCGAGTAGGCTACGTAGCGGTGGTCTTGAGAGAAGCCAATTAGAGAAATTCTGACTGTTCCATCAGGGGAAAGTTTATTGGGATCGATGAATACTTCCGGTTCACCTTCCAGGCCTTCTTGAATATAAAGGACTGATTGGTTTTGGAGGCCTTCGTTTTTATAAAAGAAATAGTATTTTCCGGCCCGGAAGGGGCTGGAATATTTGGGATAATCATAGAGTTCCATGAGTCTCTGTTTGATTTTTTCCCGGAAAGGTATTTGTTCTAGGTAGGAGAAGGTAACTTTGTTTTGTTCTTCAACCCATTTTTTTACTTCCACTGAGTTGATATCTTCCAACCAGCGGTATGGATCAGCTACTTTGACGCCAAAGTAGTCATCGACCACATCAACTTTTTTAGTCACTGGGTATTGAACTTCAATAGGAGGAAAAGATGCCTCTTTTTGACAAGCGAGAAATATTAATCCCAGAGAAAGAATAAGACCAAGAAAAACAATTTTTTTGGTCATTAAACACCTCCTTATCCTCTTTATTTACTATTTATCTTTCTGGGCTCATTTTCAGCAGAATCATTTTATTAATAATTAAAAATTTTATCTAGAATATCAGTTGGTTTATTAAATTTTTATTAAACTTCCCTCCTTTTTGGGCCGGAGATATTCAATTATCGCCTCTTTCTCCGTAATTCACCTGAAAAAGTTAAAAATTTCTATCTTAATTCTCTTTCGAAAACAACATTCTTGTTTTTAATCTTCTTTATTTCAATTTTACCTTTCCGGCTTTATCTTTAGCCTAATTATTTCCTTATTTTTAATTTGTTTTATCTTATCATTTCATTTCATTTCTTTTCTTCTCTTCTCCTTACTGGTTTCTTTTTTATTCCTTGTCTACTTTCCCTCCTGCCAAACTACCAGCCGGATTATTCCAGCGAGACCATTCTCTGCCAAGAATTTGTTAAAAGCAGGTAAATCTTCCCGCAGTATTTGACGATACTTTTGTTTTTGAATTTCTAATCTCTTGCTTAAGGCTTCAAAAACTTCTTTCTGTTGTTTATTAGGAGCGAAGTCAGCTAATTTGGAGACATCTTCAGCTAAAACAGAGAATTTACAGTAGAGCTTCTGGGGATAACGAAAAGATTTAGAGTCTCCCTCAGCTAATATATGTTGAAATAGTTCGTCTTCAACTCCGCGTAATTTCTGATTAAATTCATTTATAGCCTGAATTATTGCTTCTTTAGGGGGAGAAGCTTTGACCACTTGTTGAAGATCAACTAGTTGCTTTCGCAACCATTCGATTTCATTAATTATATCGGAGACGGTATTAAGTTGAGCTCTTATCTGTTTCTGAAAAGCTTCCTGAGCTTTAATATCATCGATTGTTCCGGCCGAATGGGGGTCTTTCCGGACTTCAAGTTGTTGAGTGTAGTCTTGACCATTAATTGTTAATTTGACTGTATATTTTCCTGGGGAAACAAGGAAGCCGCGGAAACCACCATAGGTGCCCCAACTTAAGATGGGGTACCAACCTTCTCTTTCCCAGAGTTGATGGAATCTTTTTTCTTCCACCACATGGGGGTTTCCGGGAGGTTTGGTGCGAAGTTTTGCCTGCCGGGCTCCAGTGTATCTCAAGTTCCAGGTTACTCGATTAATTCCAGGATGCTTTGTTCCTTGGAGAGTATTGACTATTTCTCCTTTTTCATTCTGGATGGTGATTTTAACATCCCCTTGGGGAGTTTCCTTAAGGTAGTAATTAAAATAGGCCCGGGGAGAAACTTGGGGGCCACCCGCCCGACTATGCAGCCGATAAGCTGGACGAGGGGGGAAGAAATGGATTGCTTTATCCAAAATTTCTTCAGTTAAATGCTGGAGAGGGGTAATATCATCCATAATCCAGAAACCACGACCGTAAGTGCCGACAACTAAATCATTGAAGTGAGTTTGAACAACCATATGATGGACGGGAGCATGAGGAAGCTTGTTTTGGAGAGGAAGCCAACTTCGCCCGTCATTAAAAGAAACGTAAATGGCATTTTCGGTCCCAAGATAAAGTAGGCCTGGTCGCACCGGATCCTCATGAATCCAATGGCAATAACTGAAAACACTGCGAGGAATGTTGGAGCTGATGGAAGTCCAGGTTTGCCCATAATCAGTGGTCTTGTAAAGGTATGGATCCCGGTTATTCATTTGATGAAAATCAACCGTCAAATAAGCTTTGCCTTTGCTATGTTTGGATGGCTCGATATTAGAGATAGTTCCCCAGGGGGGAAGATTGGGGATGTTTTTGGTGACGTTGGTCCAAGTTTGACCACCATCACGGGTAAGGTGGACCAATCCATCATTGGAGCCTACCCAAATTACTCCTTCTTCAAGAGGCGACTCAGCGATGGCGAAGATACAACATCCGTACTCAACAGCTAAGTTGTCTCGAGTTAACCCTCCAGAGGGCCCCATTTTGGTGGGATCGTTGGTGGTTAAATCGGGGCTGATGATAGTCCAGCTTTGGCCTCCGTCGGTGGTTTGATGCACAAATTGGCTGCCGACGTAGACTTTATTATGGTCATGAGGCGAAATGTGAATAGGAAAAGTCCAATTAAATCTAAATTTAACCGCCGCGGCATGAGAACCGTAAATTGATTCTGGCCAGACATGGGCGGTGGTAATATGACCGGTGCGATAATCTGCTCTCTCGAGCATAGCGTTATAGCTTCCTCCCCAGACAATATTAGGATCAACAGGATCAGGAAGCACAAAGCCACATTCTCCGCCTGCTGTAGCTTCCCAGAGGGTTCTAGTTGGTGACCAGCCTCTGCCACCTCCCCCGGTGCTTGGTCCTTTGTAGGCGACTCCATCCTGACGTCCCCCATAAACGTAATAGGGGATCTGGTTGTCAACTGCTACATGGTACATTTGGGCCACGGGGAGGTTAATCCTTTTCCACGTTTTACCTCGGTTTAAGGTAATGATAGCTCCTCCGTCGTCACTGATCATCATCCGGTCAGGATTGAGAGGGTCAGCCCAGAGATCATGACAATCTCCGCTCCAGGGGACAATTTCAGTCGTATATCCTCCATCATAAGTGATACTCATGCTGTTGGCGGCAAAGTAAACTTCATTTTCATCAGCCGGGTTGACCATTAACCGGGAGGCATAATGAGGACGCTCATTGAGAAGACGATTATAGCTTACCGGTCGCCAATTTTTTCCACCATCATCTGAACGCCAAAGGACTCCCCGGTTGGGGTGGCCTGTTTCCAGGAGAGCATAAACAACTTGAGGATTGCTGGGAGCAATAGCCAAGCCAACTTTGCCGATGGGAGGATCAGGCAAGCCGTGTCCGGTCAATCTTGTCCAGGTATCTCCACCATCAGTTGATTTCCAGATGCCTCCGTTGGGACCACCGCTTTCCCGCCCCCAAGTGCGAATGACAAGAGGCCACAGGCCGGCGAAAAGGATCCTGGGATTCGAAGGATCCATGGCAATTTCGGAACAACCGGTGTTTGCATCAACAAAGAGAACATGTTCCCAGGTCTTTCCGCCGTCTTTGGTGCGAAAGACCCCTCTTTCTTTTTGGGGGCCGTAACAATGTCCCATGGCGGCGACATAGACAAGATTAGGGTTTTGGGGATGAATAATAATCCGTCCGATTCGACCGGTTTTCTCCAGTCCCATATGCTGCCAGGTTTGGCCTCCATCAGTTGATTTATACACACCGTTGCCGATGGAAATATTACTTCGAACAAAAGCCTCCCCAGTGCCTGCCCAGACGATGTTAGGGTCGGAGAAAGAGATGGCCAAAGCCCCAATTGATTGAGCTGGTTGGTCATCGAAGATAGGGAGCCAGTGTTCACCTCCATCGGTTGATTTCCAGATTCCTCCTGAAGAGGCTCCGATGTAGTAAGTAAGGGGATCACCGGGGACGCCAACCACGGCGGCCGTCCTATTGCCTGGAGGACCAATATGGCGATAACGAAGAACCCGATAAACATCAGGGGTGATTTCTTTAGCTAAGAGAAGCAGCTGGGAAAGGGTCAGGAAAAAAACCAAGAAGATAAGAATCGGCCCTATCTTTTTCGAAAAGCTCATGTCAACCTCCAAGATTATTTAAATTGACTAAAAGTTTAATTTCCTCTAGTGGAAAAGATTTGATTTTCCGGGGCATAAGAGCCCCGTAATTGGGAGCGATTAAGAACAATAACCAAAGAAAAAAGGTTGTTAATGAAGAGAATAGGAAGAAAGGGAAAAATAAATAAGGGAAAACAATCTGGGGCTCAAAGTTAAAAATGCCCCTGAGAAATGATCCCAGATGAGGGCTAGAAATAATTAGTCTCCCTAAGGAAAAAAAGACAAGAATCACAACCACTTCGTCATTTATTTTATTTTTATTTAAAGAGAATACAAGTAATTTTTTTATTTTACGTTATCGTTAACAATATGTTATAATATATTCTTCAAATAATTTAGGAGCAAGGAGAAGACACGATTATTGAGAATTTAATGTTTTTCCTTGACATTGATTCTTTAAATTTTTACTTAAATAGATAATCGTTGGTTAAATTATTGTCAGTGAGGTAGAGCCATTCCAACAATTAAAGATATCGCTAAGAGAGCAAGGGTTTCGATCGGAACAGTTGACCGTGTTCTCCATAATAGGGGAGGAGTAGCCAAAGAGACCGAAGAAAGAGTGCGCCGGATCATTGAGGAGCTAGACTACAAGCCTAATATATTCGCCAAGCATTTGAAACTCTCGCGGACTTTTCATTTTGGTGTGTTGATGCCCATCCCCTCCCAAGATAGTATGTACTGGACCCTTCCTCTTAATGGAATTAATAAGGCTCTTCGATCTTTAGCCGGTCAAAGGATCGAAATCAAATATTTTTTCTATGACAAGTATTCTCCCGAGTCTATCCATCAAATTACCCGGGAACTCCTTCAAACCAAATTAGATGGTTTATTGATTGCTCCGGTTGTTTCCCGAATTTTTGAAAAATTTATTACCGAAATACCTAAAGATTTGCCTTATGTGTTTTTTGACTCCTTCTTACCTCGGGCAGATTATGTTAGCTATATTGGACAGGATTCCTTTCAGAGTGGAGTTTTATCAGCCAAATTAATGAAGATGATAATCCAGGGAAAAGCAACAGTGGCAGCTTTAAAAGTTCTCCCGGAAGATTATCATATCGAGGACCGTGTCAATGGTTTTCTTTCTTTCTGTAAAAAGTGCTCCGGAATAGAAGTAAGAGTTTATGATATTGATGGTAATAATCCCTCTCATGTTCAAAAGAAAGTCTTTTCCAGTGTTTTTAAAGAAAATTCTGACTTAAAGGGAATATTTGTCAGTAATGCCAGTACTCATCTAGTGGCTGAATTCATCAAGAATAATCCTCTGGCCAAAAAAGTTTACCTTATTGGTTATGATCCTATTGAGAAAAACAAGAAATATCTAAAAGAAGGAATAATTGATTTTCTTATTTCTCAACAGTCCGAGAAACAAGGCTATGAGGGACTAATGGCTCTTTACCGCCGGGTGGTTCTCAACTTGCCGGTGGAGAAAAAGATAATGATGCAAATTGATATTATCACCAAAGAAAATATCGATTATTACCAAAGCTGATTTCACCTGGTAAACAGGCATCTTGAGGCAATGGCCACAAGGAACTAGCGAAGATGAATAAGGGAGTAATTCTAAGAGGAGCGCTAATTTTTTTCTCAGAGGACAAGAATAGCCTTCTTGACCAACTATTTTATTGGGAGTGAGTTGACTCTCCTAGTGAAGAGAAAAATGAAGCAAATCAAGATAAATTTAGAGAGTTGGACATAACTGAGAATTTTCCAGTTAGTTAGAAAGAAAGGGTAAAATGGAAGAGGACCAGAAATACACTTTAGGACTTGATTTTGGCACTAATTCAGTGCGGGCTTTGCTTATTGAATTAGTAACTGGCCGTGAAGTTGGCACCGCCGTGGAAGAATACGAGTCTGGAGAAGCAGGAGTTATTATTGATCCCCAAGATCCTAACTTAGCCCGGCAGCATCCTGCCGATTATTTAAAAGCCATGGTCAAAGTTGTTCGCCAGGTGGTGAGGATGGCTAAAGGTGAAGAGCCGGGCTTTTCTCCTGAGAAAGTTATCGGGATTGGGGTTGACACCACCGGTTCCACTCCTTTGCCCGTGGATGACAAGGGGATACCTCTGTGTTTCCACCCTGAATTTAAGGATAATCTCAATGCTTATGCCTGGCTGTGGAAGGACCACACTTCCTTTGCCGAAGCCGCGGAAATAACTGAATTAGCTGCTCGGGAGCATCCAGAATATTTGGCCAAATGTGGAGGAAAATATTCTTCGGAGTGGTTCTTCAGCAAAATTTTTCATTGTTTAAGAATTGATCCTCAAGTGTTTGAAGCGGCTTATTCTTGGGTTGAGTGTTGTGATTATATCCCGGCAGTTCTTACTGGAAACACGAATCCAATGACGATGAAACGGAGTCGTTGTGCCGCCGGTCATAAAGCCATGTATAACTTAGATTGGGGCGGGTTACCAGAGAAAGAATTTTTATCAAAGTTAGATCCAAAACTGGGTCAACTTCGAACCCGTCTTTACGAGCAAACTTATACGGCGGATGAAAAAGCTGGGTGTCTCAGCGATAAGATGGCTCAGAAATTCGGGTTGCCACCTGGAATCCCCGTGGCGGTAGGTGCTTTTGATGCTCACTTAGGAGCAGTGGGAGCCGGGATAGCTCCGGGAATATTGGTTAAAATTATCGGGACTTCCACTTGTGATGTGACGGTCTGGCCCAATGATGAGCCTTTAGCCGATATTCCTGGTCTTTGTGGAATTGTCGATGGATCAGTTCTCCCAGGTTTCTACGGCCTAGAAGCTGGGCAATCAGGGGTTGGTGATATTTTTAATTGGTTTGTTAACTATATTCAGCCGGGTGGAGATAAACTTGGTTCCCATGAAGCTCTTTCCGAAAGAGCAGCCACTCTAAAACCTGGCGAATCTGGCTTGCTTGCCTTGGATTGGAGTAATGGTAACCGGACCGTTCTGGTGGACCAGAGATTGTCCGGTTTAATCTTAGGTCAGACTCTTCATACTAGTGCGGAAGAAATTTATCGGGCTTTGATTGAAGCCACTGCTTTTGGGGCTTTAATTATCATCAATCGATTTGAGGAGTTCGGAGTTAAGATTAAGGAGGTCATAAATTGCGGCGGTATTGCTGAGAAGAATCCTCTGGTGATGCAAATTTATGCTGATATTTTGGGAAGAGAGATGAAAATTGCCCGCTCTTCGCAGACCTGTGCCTTAGGATCAGCCATTGCTGGGGCGGTAGCTGCCGGAGAGGAAAGAGGTGGCTATACCACTTTTCCTGAGGCTCAAGAAAAAATATGTCGAGTTAAAGACATCATCTTTCGTCCCCAGGCTGAAAACCACCAAATTTATTCTCGCCTCTTTCGATTATATAAAGATCTGCATGATGCCTTTGGGACCAAAGAATGGTCAGGGAATCTCTTTCATGTGATGAAAGAACTTCTTGACCTTCGAGACCAACAACGGAGAAGAAAATGAGTTTTACCGAATTAAAAAAAGCAGTCTGGGAGGCTAACCTCGAATTGTTTAAGGCCGGTCTGGTGGTTTTAACTTGGGGGAATGTGAGTGGTATTGATCATCAAGAGGGAGTAGTGGCTATTAAACCCAGCGGGGTGGCTTATGAGAAGATGGGACCTGAGGACATGGTCTTAGTTGATTTAGAGGGAAAAGTTATTAGTGGGTACCTTCGGCCTTCTTCCGATACCCCAACTCATCTAGAAATTTATCGGGCTTTTCCCAAAATAGCCGGGATTGCCCACACTCATAGCTTGTTTGCTTCCGCTTTTGCTCAAGCCAAGCGAGAAATTCCTTGTTTGGGGACCACTCATGCTGATGCTTTTTGGGGAGCTATTCCTTTAACCCGGCCCCTTACTCCTGAGGAAGTTGAGGAAGGATATGAAAAGAATACCGGCAAGGTTATTGTCGAGCGTTTCCAAGAATTAGACCCTTTGGCTGTTCCTGCTGTGCTTGTTGCCCGTCATGGGCCTTTCACTTGGGGTTGCTCTCCTCGCGAAGCCGTTCGTCATAGTTTTATTCTGGAAAAGGTTGCCGAAATGGCTTGGGTTACCCTGTCTTTAAGACCAGATTGTCCTTCCCTGGTTAAATATATTCTGGACAAGCATCATCGGCGAAGACATGGTCCTGGTGCTTATTATGGTCAAAGGAGGTCTGATAATCATGATTAATAATATTCCTAAGATTGTCCTGGGAGTGGTGGCGGTAAGTCGGGATTGTTTTCCTCTTGAACTTTCTCAAAGGCGGCGGGATAAAGTTTATGAGGAATGCCAGAAGCTGGGTTTGCCTGTGGTTGTAATAAAAACCATAGTCGAGAAAGAAGCTGATGTCCAAAAGGCCATAGAAGAAATCAGGGCTAATGGAATAAATGCCTTAGTTGTTTATTTAGGCAATTTTGGTCCGGAAGGGCCAAGCTCGCTTTTAGCTCAAGAATTCTCTGGACCGGTTATGTTTGTAGCGGCGGCTGAGGAAAAAGCTGCAAACTTGATTCATGGTCGGGGAGATGCCTTTTGTGGCTTGCTGAGTGCTTCCTACAATCTTGGCCTAAGAGGAGTTAGAGTTTTTCTCCCTGAGTACCCAGTGGGAACACCTCCTGAAGTTGCCCAAAAAATAGCCGAATTTTTACCTGTGGCCAGGATTTTAGTAGGCTTGAAAAATTTAAAAATATTCTCCTTTGGTCCACGTCCGCAAGACTTTTTTGCCTGTAATGCCCCTATTAAACCCCTTTTCGACTTGGGGGTGGAAATTATGGAAAATAGCGAGCTGGACTTGTATGAGCTTTATCGTCAGGCAGAGGGAGAGGCCAGGATTAAGGATGTGATTCAGGACATGGCTCAAGAACTGGGTCCGGGTAACACCTATCCTGATCTTCTCCCCAAGCTAGCTCAGTATGAAGTAGCTTTATTAAACTTTTTTCATCATCATTTAGGTCGCTCTCAATTTGGAGTTTTTGCCAATAAATGCTGGCCAGCTTTTGAGAGTTATTTTGGTTTTGTCCCCTGCTATGTTAACGCCCGCTTGGCTTCCCGGGGGATACCCGTAGCATGTGAGGTGGATATTTATGGGGCTTTGAGTGAGTACATGGGGTTATGTGCCACGCAACTTCCCGCCACTTTGTTGGATATAAATAATACCGTTCCTCAAGATATGATTGAACAAGCAAAAGATAAAATAGGTGATTATAAACCAACAGATCTTTTTATGGGTTTTCACTGTGGAAATACTCCCAATTGTTGCCTGGTGAATGGTACCCTAAAATACCAACTCATTATGAATCGACTTTTGGAGGGGGGAGAAGAGCCGGACATAACGCGGGGAACTTTGGAGGGCCGATTGAGACCAGGAGAAGTAACCATCTTTCGTCTCCAGGCCACCGCCTCAATGCAACTCAAGGCTTACATCGCCGAAGGGCAAGTTCTTGACGTTGACCCCCGCTCATTCGGGAGCATTGGTGTTTTAGCCATTAAAGAAATGGGGCGTTTCTATCGCCATGTGCTTTTGGAAAAAAGGTTTCCTCACCATACAGCCGTGGCTTTTAAACATTGTGGAGGCTCTTTATTTTCCGCTTTCCGCCTCCTTGGGGTCGAGGATATTGGCGTAAATCAACCTCTTAGTCTTCCTTATCCATCGGAAAATCCTTTTTCTTCTTAGTTGGAGAAAGCAGGTTTTTGAGGTGGGCTAAGTTTGTCAGCCCCAAATGTCAGTTGGAGAGGGTTGTTGGTGTGGTCGGCCACGACCTAATGGGTAGGGAAGGCGATAACGCGCCTTGGCTAGCCGCCCGGAGAGAAGATTTGAGAAGCAACTCCAGGGACTTGACCAATTATCCCGGCTTTCTCATGAGAAAGAAGCGCTTGAGCTCCTCCCTCCTTGCCAGGAGAATCTGGTTAGATTAAACGGAGTAGAGCGAATGGGTTATTTTAATTGTTATAGCTTGAAACGATGGCTGATCTTTAAAAGAAATATATTTTCCCCAGGGGCTAGGAAAATTTGCTGAAAGTCACGGCCAAAGTCCCAGTCCCCAGGGTGCGAGTAATCAGCTCTTTTCTGGGTCCAGACCAGGTAGATCGTGGAGCCTCCCCGATATTCCCATCTAAGAACAACTGTTCCCCTTAAGGATTTGAGATTGAAATCTGGGTCTCGAAAGGAGAAAGAAGAGGCTGGGCCTAATCCATCAGGATCGACCTGGTAAATATTCCCGCTCTTGAATATCGTGGAGCCTTCCTGGCCGAAATAATTGAACTCGAAAGTCCGGGCCGCGGCTAATTCTTTAAACCAGAAATAGTCGCCCACCGCTAGATAAGGTTGGAGATAGGCTTGGAGAGATAATTTGGGGGTGAAAGTCCAATTAATTCTTATCTCCAGGGGAAAAGTCTTATGAATAATGTCAGAAAGGATGTAACGTACTCCGTAAGTTTCTGTTTTGAAAGGATCATTAACTTTAGTTATATACTGACCTTCCGAGTATCGCCAACTGTAGCCAGGAGAAAGCGATATACTTAGATTGCTTCTTAATTTCCAGCGCAATCCTGTGGAGATGGACCAGTTATAAGAACCGTTGGGGTGGGTGCGGTAATGAGTAGAAATTTGCCAAACCAGGGATCGGCGATTATCACTTTGCACACTTAAACGGCGCATTATCCCCGAAGGATAAAAGGCCATAGGTCCGCCCCGGGTTAAATAATGATTATAACGAGGTGGGTCATAGCTAAGATATAATAATCCTGACCAGTAGTTGAGAAGCTGGCCTTTGGCTTGCAATATGTAATTTTCATCAGTTCGGTTACCACTGAAGTCATAGGAACGGTAAGCAGTTAAGGTAATTTGCCATTGGCGGAGAATACGCCCCGGATGAAAATTCCGGTAGCCAACTTGCAGATGGCCGTTGATTATATCACCGCGATAATGATAACCAAGATCCATGGCGTGGAAACCAGGCGATAAGAATCCCAAGGCAGCATTGAACACAAATTGTCCACGCTGTTTGTTTAAATAGAGACGGCCTCCGTAGCCATTTAATTTTGTCGCTGTCTCGTTGACCTGTACATAGTCAACGTCCGGGCGTTGGAAATAGTGAAGGGAAGAAGTTTGGATTTTAGTCATTGCTTCCGGCTCGCCCTGGATTGAGGTTCCTCCTAGCCAGCCGGTAATTACCCACGTCCGGTTGGCATCCAGAAAAGCCCAGCCATCCACAGCTAAAGTGAAGGCGCGCTTGGTTAAGTAAGACTGCAAAGGGGAATCATTTAATTTGCGAAAAACACCGGTGGTCATTAGTCCCAATCCTGTGTTTCCAGTGGTTGATTCTTTTTGCAAACGCAAAATGGAATATGAGGTTAAGGGTTCGATTTCCCATTGGTCAGTTGAGCTCCCTTGGGTTATTTCTCCGTATTCAGAAGGAGTAATGGCGGTTAAGAAACCTACGTTCCAGCCCGGCCCCAACTTTCCGGTTATTTTAGCTGCGGCTAAAATAGTTGTCCATTCCGGGCCTTGAAGATCAGGATGAAATAAATTTAGCCCTTGAGGGGAACGCCCGATGCGGCGACTGTAGAAGAATGAAGGTTCTTTCCACCCGAAATTCTGAATAGAACTTGCTCCGCCATAGCCAAATTGAAAAACTTCTGCTCCTTCGATGAAGAAGGGCCTCTTTTCTTGATAATATGTTTCTTGGTCGCTGATGTTGACCACGGCCGGGTCGACTTCGACTTGCCCAAAGTCAGGGTTAATGGTCAGATTTAAAGTAAGGTTACTTAAAAGCCCTGAGCATATATCAAAACCCGCGTTTTCAGCTAAGTTAGGAGATTGCTTTCCTCCTGATGATGAAGGCCGAAAATCGGCCCGACCAACTGTGTAAGGCAAGATTTCCAGATAACGACTGGGCTTGATGTGGGCAATTCCTTCCAGTTGAGCAAAACGGGAAACATAGCCACTTTCTTCCCGAGGATGCCAGGAGTAAGTCGCAATTTCGTTCTTACGCTTGATTATTCGCCAGAAATTTATCCCCCAAGTGTAGGTAGCTTTTTCCTGGAAACGGAGTTCATCGAAGGGAAGGCAAATTTCAACTGTCCACCCCAAGGCGTCCCGCTTTGTAGCTCCCTCCCAAACTGCATCCCATGAGTAATCCTTACTCTCGTCATTATAGAGTCGAGCATCCCGGATAGAACCACTGGGATTAATGGCCAATTCGTAACCACTTCGATGATCAAAATAAGGGTCGATAGCGACGATAAACCAATCTGACTCTATTTCGTCATCTCTTCGGCCCAGTCGAGATATTATTTTATCTGGTTGCGAATCTAATAGCCGGGCTCCGATGTAGAGATTGGATTCGTCATAAACAATGGTGACGATGGTCTTTTCGGTAGCCGGTGCTCCATCGATGGGTTCAATCTGGCGAAAGTGACTTACTGACTCTACCTGCCAGAAGTCTTCCTGAAGTTTTCCATCTAAAGTAGGAGGATGGGATATTTTAACTGCTTTGACCACTTCGGCATTAACTGTCGGGGCTAGAAGAAAAAAAAGAGCGAAGAGCAAAAGGGGAAAAAAAAAGGGAGGGGCTGAGTTTACGGGCAAGGTTAGGGAATTATAATTACATAAGTTAAAGAGTTTAAGGAA
>DQWD01000107.1 GCA_011042725.1 Candidatus Aminicenantota bacterium
AACTCCTTCCCCAGCTTTTATCCTCCGGGGATGTTTTATTAGTTCCCTTAGATCAAGAAAAAAGTGAGTTGTCGGTTCCATCAAAATTATACAATTATATGGCGGTGGGCAGGCCAATTCTAGGCTTGGCAGAAAGTAATTCCGAAGTAGCCCAAATTTTAAGGAAATCAGAAGCTGGTTTTACCATCTCTCCCGGGGAAAAAGATGCTTTGCTCCGGGTAATTGAGGCTTTGAGGACTAGCCCCAGTTTGGGTCGGGAAATGGGGCAAAAAGCAAGAAAATATGTCGAGAGATATTACTCCCAAAAAGTAGTTTTACCTCAATATGAGGAAATATTAATTAATAAAGAAATTTAAAGATAAACTTTTATAGTAATAAGATACCCGGGATAAAGGTGACTATTGAAGGAGGAAATTGAGTGGCACTAATTATTTTCCTGAAAAGAAAGAAACTGGGTTCTGAGAAGAATAAACAATTAATTAATTTTGACTTTTCCAAAGAGACTTGGTCTAGGATATTGAGGTATTGGTTGCCGCCAATTTTATGGATGGCTTTTATTTTTCCCGTGGGGAATCGGGTGGGAAGCAGTCCCTTTTTTTATCGGTTAATCGAAAGCCTGGTTACTTGGATTAATCCAGATTCTTCCCTTCGGATTGTCGAAGTAATTTATATTTTTTGTCGTAAGTCCTTTCATTTTTTCGAATATGGGTTTCTCGCCGCCCTATTTTTTCGAGCTTTACGTCAAGATGCAATCGAAAGTTGGCCGAGAAAATGGTTGATCCAAAGTGGGATTATTGCTGGAGCTTACGCTGGTGTTGATGAGCTTCTCCAATCCTTTGTTCCCAATCGGAATGGGTCTTTGATTGATGTTTTAATCGACTGGGCAGGGATTATGTTTTTCTTAAGGTTTATTTTGGGTAAATTTAGAGCTAAGTTTAATAATAATTCTTTAAAATGAATTTTTTAAAACGACCCTTTGATTTAATTTTATCCGGGGCAGGAATTATTTTGTCCTTTCCCATATGGGTGGTTATTATGGGGCTGATATTGCTTGATGATGGTTGGCCGGTATTTTATTGTCAAGAAAGGGTCGGGAGAAGGGGACAACGGTTTAAAGTTATTAAGTTTAGAACGATGATTCGGGAAGCTGAAGAAGCGGGGGAACCTGTTCAAGCTACCGAGAATGACCCTCGCGTAACGAGAGTCGGGCGGTGGTTAAGGAAAACCGCTCTTGATGAATTACCTCAGTTAGTGAACATCTTCTGTGGTCAGATGAGCTTTGTTGGCCCCCGAGCTTTACGTCCCCAAGAAAAGGAAGTTTGGGGGGATAAGGTTGTTCCCTTAAGCCAGGTGCCTGGTTATCACCGGCGCCATCAGGTTCTTCCCGGGTTAACCGGTTTGGCTCAGCTTTATCTTCCCGCCGATGCTCCCCGTCGAAAAAAGCTGAAATATGATTTGTTATATGTCAAGAAAAGGAGTTTTTGGCTAGATATTAAATTGATTATTTTGTCTTTCTGGATAACTTTTCGAGGCCGCTGGGAATCCCGCGAGAAGAAAATCTAGCAAATACTAAGAAGAAACAAAATAAGCCACTGCTGAGTTAGTCATAGAGGGCAAAATTTGACAATTCTGGTGGTTTTAATAAATAATACATCCACATTTCGAGAAAATAATTTAAGCGGGAAAATAAGTTAATGAATCTAATAAAAGATGTAGTCATCGTTGGTGGTGGACCGGTAGGTTTATATTTGGCTGGCTCTCTAGCTCGTTCAGGCCTTGAGGTGTTAACCATCGAAAAGAAAAAAGAAATTGGGGAAGATATTATTTGTACGGGCATTATTGGCCAAGAAGCTTTTACCAAATTTCAATTGGCCCCAAGTTCGATAGATCATGCTCTGCAAGATGTTGAATTATTTTCTTCAGCCGGAGGAAGAATTAAATATCACCATCCTTTCCCTTTTGCTTATGTGGTGGATAGGAAAGTATTTGATCAGTCGTTAGCCCGCCGGGCTCAAGACGTGGGAGTAGAAATCTTAACCGGACTAGAGGTTAAAGAGATAATTCCTTCCCCCACGAAGGTGAAAATAGTGGCGCAAGGGCCCGAAAATCAGATGAACTTCTTTCAAGCTAAAATATGTGTGCTGGCTACGGGCAATAATTTTTATTTGCATCAACAATTAGGCTTAGGTAAACCATCTCAGTTTGTTTTGGGAAGGCAGGTAGATTTAGTTGCCGAGCAATCAGCCCCAGCTCGGTTATGTTTGGGGAAAGCTTTTTCACCCGATGGTTTCGCTTGGCAAATTCCTTTTAAAGAAAAAGGATGGAAAATTGGGCTCCTTACTTCTTCTGATCCTCGCCCCTATCTGAGAAAAATTTTAAAGAGTTTCTTTCCCTTAATACCTGGTTCTGAAAATAATAATCTTCCTCCTCTTTCCACTAAGGCCATTGCCCAGGGAATAGTTTCTCCATCTTTTGCCAATAGGATTCTTGCGGTCGGGGAAGCGGCTGGCCAGGTAAAAACTACTACCGGAGGAGGAGTTTTCTATGGGTTGGTTGGAGCTCAATTAGCTGAAGAAACCATATTAGAAGCTTTCCAGCGGGGAGTTTATGATGAATCTTTATTATCCGGCTATGAGAAGCGGTGGCGAGAAAGATTAGAGTCGGAAATAAGAATCGGCTTGATCATGCGCAAGGTTTATTCTCTCCTGAATGACAAAGATGTGAATTTGTTGTTCCAAATTGCTCGTGAGGATGGCATCCTTCCCCTAATTCAAGACCAGGGAAATTTTGACTGGCACAGTGGTTTAATTATGAGTTTGATCCGCCATCTCTATCATTATCCCCATCGAATTCCAGCCTTCATTCATTTATCAAGAGAAATCTGGCAAAAAACGAAATATATAACTAGTGGGGAAGCATTTCCAAAATCGTGATGGAAAAATGGTGGCTGGTACCTTATTTTGGCCAGTGGCATTTTCAAGAAAACGGGCTAAGATAGTGCCTATCACCATTTTTCCCAGCCCAAAAAAAATGAGAAAGAAATATTTTGTTGGCTTCCATTTCTTTCTTCTCCGCTAATATTTATAATTCAAGCTAATGGCTATTTGCCAAGCTATCACGGTTTTGGAAATGCTGGCAAGAGTGAAGGTGGTTTGACTTTAAAGAGGTAATAAGGATATAATCAAAAAAAGGCTGAAATCGGAAAAGGAAGCAAAGAAGGACATTATCCAAGGCGCAATATTTTTGGGAATTTTTAGGTATTTAAGATGAGAGATAATAAAGGGAAGAAGGAAATCGATCTTTTTGATATTTGGCGGGTAGCTCTAAAAAGGAAATGGATCATTATTACGATTGCAATCTTGTTTATTGTTGGGGCGGGGATTTATTCATTTACTCGAACGCCAATTTATCAAGCCACGGCCACTATTTTAATCGAAGAGCCCGGATCAAGTATGTTTAATATTGAAGAAATGTTTAATTATACTCCTTATTATCGTTATGATTTTTTAGGAGTATATTTCAATACCCAATTAAGTCTTTTAACCAGCCGGACATTAGCCGAGAGAGTTGCCCGGCGGATGAATTTGTCCGAGCGAATGGAGTTAAACACTCAATCTAGTTCCTCCCCGGCGAGTTTTTTAGGGCAAATAAAAAGTTTTTTTTCTATATCTCGATGGTTTAATAGAACTAAAGAAGTTACTCAACCAGCGCTGCAAGAATTTGTTCCGCCGGCTGATTTAAGCGCTAATTATGCTTTTGTTGTTCTTTCGGGATTGAAAATTCAACCCGTCGAGGAAACTCGATTAGTCAACATCAATTTTCGTTCCCCTTTCCCTGTTTTAGCCGCCGATATAGTCAATAATTTAATTGAGGAATTTATTGATTACTCGGTGGAAATGCGTTATGAAGCGACGAGACAAGCTTCTGAATTCTTGAACAAGCAAATTGCTCAACTGAGGAATGAGTTGGCGGCCAAGGAGAAGGAGCTACAAAAGTATGGAGAAGAAAAAAAGCTGTTATTTTTAAACGAAAAAGAAAGTTCCGTCGTGAGTAAATATGCTGACTTAAACACGGCTTTTACCGAAGCTCAGATAGAGAGGATTAATAAAGAAGCTGCTTTTCGAGAATTGTCAAGCTTACAGATTGAGGCCTTGTCCCCGAACATTGATAATCCTGTCATTCAGAGTTTAAAAGCCGAATATACCCGTTTGAAAAATGAATATGACGAGAAAATTAAGATTTTTAAGCCTGAATACCCTGATATGGTTCGTTTAAAGGCCCGGCTGGATTCCTTGCGCACGGAGTTGGAAAAAGAAATTAGCCAGGCTGTGGATGCGGCAAGGACTGAATATCGAGCTGCTTTGGCTAAAGAAAATTCTCTCAAGAATTTATTAGAAAAACAGAGAGAAGATGTAGTGAGAACCAATAATAATGCGATTCTCTATAACAGCCTTAAAATAGATGTGGAAAATAAAAGAAACCTGTTGAATTCTCTGATTGCCAAGCAAAATGAAGCCCTGGTTTCGGCCCGGCTGAAAGGATTAAAAACAAGTAACATCAAAATTGTTGACCGGGCTTTGGTTCCCCAATCTCCTGTCTATCCTAATCCCTCCCGCACAGTTATGTTAGCTTTTCTATTGAGTCTTTTTGTTGGAGTAGGGGTAGCTTTCATTCTAGAATATCTAGACAATACAATTAAATCTCCTGAAGATGTAGAACAGTTGGTTGACCTTCCTTCTTTAGGCTTGATTCCTCTTGTTTCAGCTTCTAACGGGGTAAAAAAGGCATCCTATACTCACCAGTATTCTTACGGACAACAAGAAGGGGAAACTCTGGAAGAAGAAGTTATTAATAATATTGAATTAATTAATTATTATTATCCTAATATTTCAATTGCCGAGGACTACCGAACCATTAGGACCTCAATTCTGTTTTCTTCCTTAGAAGACAAACCAATGGCGATTGGCTTTACCTCTTCTCTGCCTGAAGAAGGAAAATCAACCACATTAGTTAATACCGCCGTAGCTTTTGCGCAGATGGACCGCCGCGTTATTTTAATTGATGGTGATTTGCGCAAACCACGTCTGCACAAGATTTTTGATAACACCAACCGGATTGGTTTGAGCAATTATCTTGCTGGAAAATCTTCCATAGATGAAATTATTCATCCAACGAAGATAACTAAACTGGATTTAATTCCGTGTGGACTTCATCCGCCAAATCCGGCTGAGCTTCTGGAATCACGGCGCTTCATTGACTTGATTAGACTTTTGAAAGAAGACTATGATTTTGTTCTTGTTGATTCACCACCAACCCTGGCTGTAGTGGATGCTAGTGTCGTCTCGACGAGAATGGATGGTGTTGTTGTGGTGATCAGGGCTAATAAAACAACCAAAAAGTCTCTCTTGTATGCGGTGGAAACTTTAAGGAAAGCCAAAGCCCCTATTTTAGGTGTTGTTTTAAATGAGGTTCCCTTTAGCCATAATGGCTATTATTCTCCTGATTATCACGGTTACTTAAAGGGTTATTATTCATCTTCCAAACACTAAAATCATGATCGATCTTCATGCTCATATTCTTCCTGGAATTGATGACGGAGCCCAAACTCTAGCCGAAGCCCTAAAGATGCTAACTATAGCTGAGGAAGATGGTATTACCAAACTGGTGGCCACCCCTCATCTTTATCGCGGTAAGTACCAGCAATTGGAAGAATTAAAAATAAAACAAGAACTCGAAAAATTAAGAAAGGCCGCTGCCCAGAAAGGCTTGAAGATTGATTTATTATCTGGTGCTGAAGTTCATATCACTCATAAGCTCCTGACCGAAATTCGCCGCCATCGAGTCGAGTTGGTTATTAATGGTAGTGATTATCTTTTCCTCGAATTTCCCTCCGACCATGTATTCCCGGGAGTGAAGAATTTAATGTTTGAGCTTTTATCCCAAAGATTAACTCCCATTATTGCTCACCCCGAGAGAAACGCTGTTTTTTTACGCCAACCACGGTTATTGGCTGAGTTAATTCAGATGGGAGTTCTCTGTCAGGTAAATAGTGGCAGCTTTTTGGGCTGTTATGGAGAAAGAATTCAAGTTGGAGTTTTAAATTTGCTGAAGCTGGGACTTGTCCATTTTATTGCCAGTGATTGTCATAATTCAGCCACTTTACCTCCTCGTCTTTCCCCGGCCGTCGAGATTGCCGCCGAGATAATTGGCCCGGCGGCGGCTAACGCTTTAGTTGTTGATAATCCCCAAGCAGTGGTTGAAAATAGAGCGATTCCTTATTATCCCGAGCCTCTTGAACCCCGAGAAAGAAGCCGGTCGCTAAAATTCATTTGGCCAGTATTTAATTTCTTTTCGAAAAAGAAAAAATAATCCTTTTCTACTCAAAAACAAAGAACATGAAAACGAAGCGGAAAAGCTCAAAGTTTAAGTGGAGAAGTCAACCTTTTTTAATTTTTAAATGGTGGGTATTTTTTCTGATTTTTTTCTGTCCTTTACTCTTGGGTGGAGTTGATGATTGGGTCATCTTAGTTTTCGAAGTAACCGTGGCCTTAATGTGGGTTTATTACCTTCTCTCTTCAGAAAAGCCAGAACCTTCGCCGGCAATTAAGAAATTAACAACTTATTTAACCCGTCTGCTAGTGGCCATGGGTATTTTTCTTATCTTTCAAATCCTTCCTCTTCCCACTATCTTGGTTAAATTGATTAGTCCTCATTCCTATTCCCTGCGCGAAATGTTCTCGATTGGAGCCTCAACTTCTTCGTGGATGACGATCTCTGTGGCCCCCTTTAAAACCATAAAGGAATCGCTAGAACTTCTCTCCTATGCTCTATTTGTTCTTCTTATTTTTAAGACGGTCGTTTCCTTTCGAGTCATTAAGAAGTTTTTCTGGGCCCTGGTGGGTTTAGGTTCTTTTCAAGCTCTCTACGGAATAATTGAGTTACTTAACCCTCACCCGCGACTGCTTTTTTTCCCTAAAGAAATAAACTTGCAGGTCGCTACCGGAACCTATGTCAACCAAAATCATTTTTCGGGATTGTTAGAAATGACTCTCCCGATCACCTTGGGATTATTTCTAGTCCAAATGGAAAAGCTATTTGCCCCGGCCTTGTCCTGGAAAGATAAGATTTTACAGTTTTCAGAAAAAAAGATGACCGGGGGCCTTATTCTGGGATTATTGGCTTTACTCCAAGTGTTAGGGGTTTGGTTTTCTAGGTCCCGTTCAGGGATAATTGTTGTTTTTCTTGAATTTATTTTTTTCTTGATTATCCTAACTATTTTTTTTCAGGGTGATAAATTCAAAAAACGCCAGAGTATTAGAATTTTGCAGGTAGTTTTAATTATTGTTTTGGTGGTCATTGTTTATACCGGAGCTTCTTCGACGATTAGCAGGTTTACCTTGGAAAAGCTTAATCAAGAAGGCCGCTTTCATTATTGGGCCACCCTCGGTCAGATGATAACTGATTTTCCCTTTTTTGGTTCTGGATTAGGAACTTTTGCCTCCCTTTATCCAGCTTATGAATCGGGAAAGACTTACGGCCTCTTGTTGCATGCTCACAATGATTATCTTGAATTTTTCCTCGAAATGGGCCTAGTGGGAATGATCTTCCTTTGCGGGGGAATATCTTTAGTGGTGATTAAAACGGGCCTTCAATGGGTCAAAAGGAGAAATTTTCAGATTAAGATTATGTCCTTAGCAGCAATGATTGGTGTTTTTGGTTTGGCTATTCATAGTTTGACTGATTTTAATCTCCATATTCCAGCTAATGCGATCATTTTTTCTTTAATTCTCAGCCTGAGTCTAATTTTAGTCTATTGGCGGCCCCAGAAGGATTAAGGATGAACAAGTCGATTAAATTGATTCATCAACCGAGGAGAATGGCTTCTTTAATTGTTGTTTTACTTTTAATCGGAATAATTGGGCTTGAAGTTATCCTATATTTAAATATCAGGTGGGTTTCCCTTGCTCGAAGAGACATTGCGAACGATCAAGTGAGGTTAAAAACTCTAAACCGGGCTCAACAGATTTTTCCTTTCAACGATGAGGTGAATTTAGAATTAGGCCGGTGGTGGTTGACCCAGGCTCAGAGCCCCCACTTCTCGTATGAGGAAAGAATTAAGGGCTTAAAAAAAGCAATGAATTACCTTGAGCAAGCAATTCGACTTAATCCTGGTTCTTACCGGGCCCATTTTTATTTAGCCCAAGTAGGGCAAGTTCTTCGTTTTGAAGAGAAAATTCCATTTAGCCCGATTAGTGAGTTTAAAAAGGCCGCTTTGTTAACTACTTATAACGAAGAAGTTTACTTTCAGGCAGGACGACACTTGTTTTCTCTTTGGAATGAGTTGTCCCCGGAAGATAAAGAAATAACTTGGCAATTATTAGCCAATGTCATTACTCCCAATAACCCCGATCATTTAGAAGAAATTTTGCCTAGTTGGGAATATAATGGTGCCTCAGAGGAAGTATTAAACAAGTTATTACCCCAAGATGCACGCTTATACCGAGTTGTGGCGGATTATTTAGCTCGCCGCGGAATTAAACATGAACTTAGGTTAATTAAACTTGCTCAGGCAGAAATGATGGAGTTTGACCAAGCTCGCCGTCTTTACTTTCAAGCTTTAAATCAAGCTCAAATTTCCCAGTTTAGGCGCGCTGAGCAAGCTTTTCAGGAAGCCTATGGATTACTCCAGAGAATAAAGTTTTACCAAGCCTTGATTGGCGAAAAGCTAATCGAGGAGAGTGATTTTTATGTTTTTTCTAAAGAGATAAAGAAAAATATTGCTTTTTTGCGACTTAGTCGAGGTGAGAATTTTTCAAGCGTTAAAACTCTTCTTCTAAGCTACCTAGATGAGGAAGATGATGTCGACGCTCTAGAGAATTTTATTAATTACCTGCGCCAAAAAATGGAGATTCAAGGCTCTAAAATAGCCAACCAGGAAAAATTCTTGTTTTTTTATCTGGAGTCTCTAGTTGATTATAAAAAAGGAGCTTTTAGCCAATTATCGGAAAGAATAAGGAGTCAAGGAGTTTTTATCCAGGATAATATCTTAGATTTTCCTGCTGAAGTGGCTGATTTATGGCGAATCGTGGCTGAGTCTTATCTCAATCAGGATTTCGTCTATGATTCTTTAGAGTATTTTGAAAAAGCATTGATGATTAAGCCTAAAGATATGAACATTTTATTAGGGTTAATGGAGACTTATGAACGATTGAATCGGGAAGATAAAATTGAAGAAGTGAGTTTACGGATTGCCGAGATAATTCGGGAAAGAGAGGAGAAATTCCGGTCAACTCCTCTTTTGCCAGGCAAAACAACCAATTTTCAAATCTTAGCCTCCAGGAATACCAGGCGATTGAAAATTATTTTTGATCTGGCTGACTCAAGGGTGAGTCCCCTGGTGGGGGTGATTATCAATGGAAGAATAGAAAGAGAAGGTTTTTTAAAAAGCCCAGAGATTGAAGTTGAAACAGATTTTAAGGTGGGAATCAACCAGGTGGAAATCACTTCTTATAATACCGAAATTAGATGCTTAAAAATGATGGTCGAGTAAAAGAGAAATATTGTCAATTTGGTCACCCCTGAAGAAAGACCTAGTTAATGAAGAGGAAAAAGGGAGAAACAAAAACTTGCCAGCTTAAAATAGTAACCACAGCTAGCTTAAAATTACTTGACAATCGGAAATAAAAGGAATAGGTTAAGAGTACTAAAGGAGGATTCCATGATTTTAGGTGCCAGATCAAAGAAAGTAGCTGTCTTTATTCTTCCGTCACTGATCATATTTCTGGTTGCTGGTGTTTTTGGGGGTGAGTTAAATCCTTCAAGGTTAGGGGTATTACAAGGAAAAGTCTTAGCTCTTGATGGAAATACACCTTTTCCTGGAGCTCAAGTTAAATTAAAACATTTGGGAACAGGTAAAATATTGGCCAGCAGTCCTACCAATAATCAAGGATATTTCCGAGTAGATGGCCTGGATAAAGGACTTTATTTGGTGGGAGTTTCAACTCCCCAAGGTGATTTTAATGCCAATGCTCTGGTCGGGATTGAACCAGCTAAAACCGAAGAAATTGTTATGGTTTTGAAACCTTATGATGCCCAGACTGCTCAAGCTGCTCAAGAGGTTTATCGCGAACAGAAAAAATCGGGGGAATCGCTTGTCGGTCGAGTAGTTGCTTTTTACCCCCCTCAAAAAGCTGCCGATGTCTTCATTATCAAAGGCTATCTTCAACTTAGAGATAGGATCCATGTTAAAGGGACGGAAACAGATTTCTATCAAAATGTTGAGTCATTGCTCTTGGAAGGGCAAGCTATAAAGCGAGCTTATGCCAGTCAGACAGTGTTGTTGAAATTGAATTACCCGGCTCAAGTTGGAGATTTGGTTTATCTTGTTTGCAAAGAAGGGATTTTACCTATTTTCCTAACCCCTCTGGGGATTGCCGCCATTGTGGCCGGAAGTGCAGCCATCATTTATGGCACGATCAGCTTAGCTGACGAAGAAGTAGTTAGCTCTAAATTTAAAAGATAGTTCTTGCCTTTTATCAACTAAAAAATTATTATTCACTAAGAATAGTTTTTTATCAAAATTCCATCTTTTGTGTCGTTAATGGTCAATCCATATTTAACTCGATTTTTAATCTTAACCGCTCAGACCGAGTTGTCCCCAAGCGAGAGAAAAGAGCTATTAGATTTACATTGTCAACTTTCTGACCACCAATTAATTCTGGCTAAGCTCGAGGAGGAAGGATTAGTTGGCTTGGCTTATCATCATTTTAATGCCTTCTCTAATGATGTTAATCCTGATTTTTTTAACTTGCTTAAAAACAAAGCTTTAGTTTACACTGCTCGTCAAGCTAGAATAATTGAACAAATACTTCCTCTTTCTTCCTTTTTATCTAGGGAAAACATAAGGTGGGTAGTGGTGAAAGGACTATCTCTTGCTTATCGGATCTATCCGGAACCATATTGGCGCCCCTTTTTTGATGTGGATATGCTTGTTCATCCTGATGATGGAGAGCGGGTTGATGAATTACTGTCTGGTTTTGGATTGGAGCCAGTTATGGCTCGCCATCTTTCTTTAGCCTCAAATTTGGCGGCGTTGAAAAAAAACTTTTGGTTATATCGCCCTTTGTATAAAAAGAAAGAGTTGTTTCTGGAAGTTCATCTAGGGTTTCCCTTACTTCATCAGGAACGGGAGGGGGAAGAAGATTTTTGGACTTCAAGAGAGAAATTTAAAGTCCAGGGATTGGAGCTGCCTTGTTTGCTCCCCGAATACGAGTTTGCTCTTCTTTGTCTTCATCTCCAACAACATTCCTATTCGCGACTGATTTGGTTGACTGATATCGTTCAACTTATTAAAGCCCGGCAAATTAATTGGGATAAGGTCAAGGAGATTGCTCAAAGAGAACATGTTGAAGGCTCGCTAGCCTATGCTATTTCGATTATTAATCAATTATGGCCCAACTCTGTTTCAGAAGATACCGGGCCCTTATTTTCTCCCACGAAACAGGAAAAATTTTGGCTTCGTGTTTTTTTCCCTCTCTCCCCAATTTTAACGCGGGAAGAAATTAAAGAAAGCCCAATTCACACTCCCTCCTTGTTGCAGCTTCTGGGCCAACCCCGGGTGAGAACGTGGGGGAGAACTCTCAAGAATTTCTTTTTTCCGCCCGCGGACTGGGTGACTTATTATTACGGTTTTAAACCTTGGAGCTTTAAATTTTTCCGCCATTATCTTTGGAGATTAACAAGGCCTTTTATTTTTCTTGTGAAAAGGTTATTTTGGATTAGAAGAAGAAAGAATTTTAATCAATGACCAATAACGATGCTATTTTAACCCATAATTTACGTAAATTTTACCCTCGAGTTAGAGGCTACCGGGATCTAATCTTCCATCCCTGGCGCAAGGAATTCATTACTGCTCTTCAAGAAATAAATATCCGGGTCCAACGAGGAACCTGTTTTTTCTTGGTGGGACCGAATGGAGCGGGAAAGACTACCTTAGTCAAGATCTTGACCACTTTGGTCCGCCCTGATGGGGGAAAGGCTTTTATTTTAGGATACGATCTTTTTCAACATGAAAAGAGGATAAGAAAGCTGGTTAGTTTAGCTATTGCTGAAGAAAGAAGTTTTTATTGGCGCTTGACAGCCAAACAAAACCTGGAGTTTTTTGCGGCTCTTTATGGTTATTCCCGGCGGGAGGCCCGGCGGCGAATTAGTGAAGTGTTAGAATTGGTGGGGTTAGCTTCGGTGGCCGAGATGAGATTTAATACTTTTTCCGCGGGAATGAAACAACTATTAGGTCTAGCTCGAGCAATGCTCTCCGATGCCGAAATCATCTTTGTTGATGAGCCAACTAAAAGCCTTGATCCTCAAAGCGCAAATAAAATACGCCAGTTTCTCCGTCACGAACTGGTAAAGCGCCAGGGAAAGACTGTTTTTTGGGCTAGCCATAACCTGGATGAAGTGGAGACTTATGCGGATGAAGTGGCCATCATTAATCAAGGTAAAATAATGGTTCAGGGGCCGATCGAAAAGTTATTAGCCGAGGGCCGCCGGTCTTTATTCCACCTGTATGTGCAATATGTGGATCGAGATGAAGAAGAATTTTCTAGGTCGAGAATTGGGGAATAATGTCAAACTTGAGGATATTCTGGCTTTTTTTTAAGCGGGATCTTTGGGAAGCTTTAAGTTACAAACTAAATTTTTTATTTTCAGTGGGGAGTATTATATTTTCTTCCACGACCTTTTATTTTTTGTCGCGATTAATTTCAGGTGAGAATCAAGCCTTAGCTAAATATGGAGGCAACTATTTTTCTTTTGTGATCATTGGGGTAGCTTTTTCTGGGCTGCTTAATATATTTCAAGAGGGGCTACCGGGAATAATTCGCAACGCTCAATTGATGGGAACAATGGAAGCCCTGCTCATAACTCCCACCAATATCGGGACGATTCTCATGGGATCTTCACTTTATCCTTTACTTTATTCGATAGTTCAGAGTTTATTTCAGATTGGCGTGGCTATAGTCATTTTTGGGATGAAGCTGGGCCAGGTGAATTGGTTGGGGGGTTTTAATCTTTTAGCCTTGACCATGATAATTTATCTAAGTATTGGTATTCTATCCGCCAGTTTTATCCTTGTTTATAAGCTAGGAAATCCTTTTAGTTGGGCCTTTGGAAGTCTCTCGGCCCTTTTTGGCGGGGTGTTTTTCCCGGTAGAAATCTTGCCTGGTTGGTTAAAGTGGCTTTCGAATCTGCTCCCGATTACCTATTCTCTCCGGGGATTAAGAAAGGCTCTTCTTCTTTCTCTTCCCCTGTCTTCTTTGTGGCCAGAGTTAAAAGCCCTAATTATTTTTGCCCTTTTTCTTTTACCAGTGAGTATTGTTGTCTTTCGAGCGGCCTTGAGGAAAGCAAAGAAAGATGGAACTTTAATCCATTACTAGGGGGAAAATAGACTCGAATCAATTTCAGTTTCTGAAACCCGGAAAAAATGTTTCTTGCCTCGGTTAAAGTCGCCTTGAGTAGTTAAGCCAAAAAGTAACAATATTTGGGTTTTATTTCGTATCGGAAGCATTTCCAAAACCGTGATGGAATATATTGATGGCTCACTGTATACTATTGTTTTGAGTAAAAACACAAGAGGTGAGCAGTGAGGGAAATCAAGTTATCCCTCGATATTAATTTAACACTAAAGCAGTACGATGTCCACTGGATCGAGATTTTGGATAAGGTGACTACTTTTTGTTAAAATCATGTTATACTCAAGAAAATTTAATTGGAGTTAAGGACTAAGAGAGATTTGGAAATTGAAATAAATAGCCAGCCTTTATTTTTTTATATTAAAAAAGTTGGAAAGTTTTTATTTTATGAACAACTCTTTCTAAGATTTACAAGAGGGAATTTTAGAAAAGAATACTCTGTTGAATTTCTTGTAAATCAAGAAGGTTTTCATAATTGAGGAGCCACCGGTAGGAACAGAGCAATTTAGAAAGGACAAGGAGAAATGATTCGAATAGTTGGCGGTGAATTCAAAGGAAGAAAATTAAAAAAAGTGCCTAGTGCCCAGGTTCGCCCCATATCTCATCGGCTTAAGGAGACTCTGTTTAACATTCTCCATGATCATCTTGTGGATTTAGTTGTCCTTGACGGCTTTGCGGGAACCGGTTCTTTGGGATTGGAAGCTTTAAGCCGGGGAGCAGCCGAAGTTATTTTTGTGGATGAATTGCCCTTGGCCACCAAGATAATAAAAGAAAACGTGGCCAAGTGTGGAGTTGAAAACCGGGTCAGAATTCTAACTAAGGAGTTTAACCGGGCCATTATCCAACTGGCCAAAGAAGGGAAGAAGTTTGACTTAGTTTTTCTCGATCCTCCTTACAGTCTTTTGGAGGAAAGAAACCCGTTGAAAGTGTTGAAAAAAAGAGAAGTAATTTCGCCGGGAGGAAAAATTATTCTTCGCCAGCATCGGCGAATAAATTTTGAACCAAAATATTACTCGCCGCAAAGAGTAGTTGTTGAGGGAGATGATAAATTGGTTTTTTATGAGGAAGAAGATGCCTAAAATTAGTTTCTCCTTGCCTGAAAGCCTTAAATATGTTAATTAGTAAATGCTAAAAAATGCTCACAATTTAAAAAGAGGGGGCACTAGATGTTCGACAGGCGAAAAAGGATAAGTCCCTACAGAAAAAAAAGACTAATTTTTGTGTTACTTATGTTTCTTGTATTTATCGTTGGGGGCTATAACCAAGAAAGGATTTCTTTGGAATACCGGATTGGTCCCAAGGATTTATTAGAAATCAGTGTTTTTGGTTTAGATGATCTTAATACCACCGTTAGGGTTTCCGAAGAAGGAAAAATTACTCTTCCTCTTTTGGGAGAGGTTAAGGTTCAGGGACTGACCAAAACAGAAGTTGAGAAAGAGCTGGCTCGATTGTTGGAGAAAAAGTATCTGCAAAACCCCCAAGTTACTGTCTTTATCAAGGAATATCAAAGTAAACGGGTTTCTATTTTAGGGGCTGTTCAAAACCCTGGTCCTTACGAGCTTTTAGGCCGGCAAACACTGCTCCAGATCATCTCCGAGGCAGGAGGAATGACCGAGGATGCCGGGGAAACGATAATTATTATCCGCCAGTTGGCCGATGGTTCAAGCAAGACATTGAGAATACCAGCGGAAGAATTAATTGTGAAGGGAGATGCCAAGTTGAATATTGTCTTACAACCCGGTGACATTATTAATATTCCGGTTGATAAAATTGTCCATGTTTATGTATTTGGTCAGGTAAGGAATCCGGGTGCTTTAGCAGTTAAAAGATCGCATATCCCCACTTTACTCCAGGCGATTGCCCAAGCTGGAGGGTTTGGAGAACGAGCAAGTAAGGGAGGGGTTTTGATTAAGCGAATAAATAAAGAAGGCCAAGAAATTCAGATCAAAGTTAATGTGAAAGATATAATCAAAGGTAAGAAAAAGGATATTCAGCTTCAAGAAAATGACGTGGTTTTTGTCCCCGAGACTATTTTCTAGGAAAAAGCATATTCTGGGAAGTAGAATAAAATCTCCAATTATGAAGAGCCAATCTTTACTTGATTTTCCTTTAATTTTAGCCAAAATATTAGGTCAGCAAAGAAAATCTCCCTTCTTGGCCGGTTTTCCTTTTGCTTAGACCTGGAAGAATAGCCAGATAACCCAAGCCTAATAAATTTATTAAGAAATGAATAGTCAAGTTGTTAAACAAATTTTGGGGATTATACTGGTGCTTATTTTCTCCTTAAATATGAGCCAAGATCTTCCTGATGAGAAGGCTCGCAAAGTTTTAGAAATGATCTCTTTCCTGGAAGGGGAGAGGCTTTCCTTGGAAAAGCCATCATCATTGCGACGATTAATTGTTACCGAAGAAGAATTTAATGCTTATATTGCCTATCGCTTACGAGCCGAGCAAGAAGAATTTCTCAAAACTTTGAAATTAAAATTTTTGCCTAAGAATCGAATTGAAGGCCAACTTGTTCTAGTTTTGCCAAAGGAAAAAATAAAACCAGGGTTGGCCTCGCAAATGATTTTTTTGTTTGGCGGGAAACTAATTATTGAAGATGGTAAGGGGAAATTTGACCTTAAATCGCTATATTTAAATAACCAACCGATAAGTCCTGGTTTTTTAGATTTTGCCTTAACTTTAGCCGCCAAGATAAGTGGTGAAGAATATAACAGCCTTACCGCGTGGTACGAACTTCCCCTGGGGATTAAAGATATCAAGCTTTTTAAAGGCCAAGCTGAAATTTATTATTAATTGTTTTTGTCCCCAAGTGAGGGGAATGAGTTACTATGTCAAGGCGAAGGAAATGTTTCCGTTTCGGTCGAGATTTTTAAGGCCATTTCTTCACCGCCCTTCTCGTCGCCGGCGAAACTGCGCCCGATAAATTCGAACCTTTGGATTTTATTCTCTGTTAATATG
>DQWD01000106.1 GCA_011042725.1 Candidatus Aminicenantota bacterium
ATCAGGCAGAGCAGAGACCGCCCCCTTCTTTGCCTGAACGTGGTTTACTTGGTTATTTCCCGGATGAGAAAGCGCTTTTCCTAAGAGAGAAATTCCTGGGCCAAAAATTAGTAGCCAGCCAAGAAAAATCAAGCTTCCCTTGAAGCCAAGTCGAATGGATTGTTGAGAAAAAATATATTCTCTCATTCTCCTCTCCTTAAGCTATTCATCTCCAAATTTCAAATTTTAAAATTCAAAAAATTCCATTCATCTCCAAGCCTCTCGTCCCAGAGCCAAGGGAAAAAGAGGAATTGCCACAAACAATCCTCAAGAACTTCGCCCTTCTCGATAACAAATAAGCCATCAGACTTCAGGGAAATATTTCTGGCCAAAAAAACAAACTCGCCACCGGGCTCAGAGCCTTCTTATCTTGAGCTAGGCCCGAAAAGAGACCTCCACCCCACTGAAGATTATTCTTTCTTTACTCTCTCCTTCCTTGGCCAAGACAACTTCTCAACTTCTTGTTTATGCCGCCACACCCAGAGATAGTAACTTTTTTGCTGAAGTAAACTTGCGGCGGGTTGATCAATGATAATTCTGACCACTGGGTGAAGCTGGAGAACCGAGGCCGGACAGGAAGCGGTAATTGGTCCTTCCACCATTTGTGCCACCGCGCGGGCCTTTTTTTCTCCTAGGGCAAGAAGAATAATCTCTCTGGCTTCCATAATCGTGCCAATTCCCATTGTCAGGGCAAAACGAGGACCCTTTAAAGAACCAAAATTATCTAATAAGGTTTCATCGGTGAGTGTTTTTACCCTCGTCCGGGCCGCCAAGGAAGAAGATGGTTCATTAAACCCAATATGGCCATCTCTTCCTAGGCCCAAAAGCTGCAGATCTATCCCCCCTTTCTTTTTAATCAAGGCTTCATAGCGCTGGCCTTCCTCATCTATATCCTGAGGAAGGGAGTTGGGAATAAAAGTTCGGGATGGATCTAAATTCACTTTCGAAAAAAAATTTCGTTCCATGTAGGCCCGGAAGCAGCGAGGATCATCGGGCTGTAGCCCTAAATATTCATCTAAATTGAACGTAGTCACTGAGGAAAAATCTACCTCTCCTGCTTGATAAGCTTTAATTAAATGTCGGTAAACTCCTTCCATAGTTCGGCCGGTGGCTAAACCAAGCACAGCATTTTTTTTCTTCTTGATCAGTCTCACTACCCGAGAAGCTGCTTCCTCAAACACCTCCTCCGCCGAATTGAAGATAATTATTTCCATCTAAAGCATCTCCTTTATTCTCAACAAGATTTCCTCCGCTAAGCAAAAGTCTTGAGCCTCAACTATTATTCGCAGAACAGGCTCGGTATTAGAAGGGCGGACATGAAACCAAAAATCAGGAAATTCCATTCTTAGTCCATCCCGTAAATCTGTTTTTCCCTCGCCAAAAATCTGTTTTAAACGCCGGAGAATAATTTTTGTTTCTTTAATAGTGGTTGGAATTTTATCCTTAATCATCTTATAAGAGGGAAGTTTGCTTTTCAAAGAAGAGACTTTCTCGCCGGTAAAAGCAAGGTACTCAAGAATCAACAAAGCCCCGGCAAAGCTGTCGCGGCAAGGATGAATATCAGCTACCATCACGCCGCCATTGCCTTCTCCCCCAATCCAGGCTCCCTGGTTTATCATCTCTTGGGCCACATTTATTTCTCCTACCTTTGTTCGCCACAAAGAAACCTCATGTCGGCGAGCAATATCTTCCATCACCCGCGAGGTAGAAAGATTGACAACTACAGGAGAACGTCTTTTCTTTTGAAGATAATACTCAACGGCCAGCGCCAAGGTATACTCCTCACCAATTGGAACTCCCCTTTCATCAACCACGGCTAGCCGGTCAGCATCGGCATCTTGGGCCAGCCCTATATCAGCTCCCCAACGCCGGACAGCTTGGGATAAAGCTTCCAGATTTTCTGGTATTGGTTCTGGATTTCGGGGAAAACCTTGACCATAATCTTCATGAATAACTTCGACTTCCAAGCCTAAACCAGAAAAAAATGGCCGGACATAAGGAGCCGCTGCTCCTCCGCAAGGGTCAATCACCACCCGCAGTTGCCGCCGGCGGAAAAGATCATGGTCAACTAAAGAATAAAGCCTTTGCTGATGGACCCGAAAAGCTTGGTCATCCTTAGCCAGCTCTCCTGGTTGACTAACCCGATTAAACTCCCCTTGATAATATAAATCTAAAAGCTCCTCAGCTTCCAAAGGAAATAGGAAATATCCTCCTTGTTTAATTAATTTGAGGGCATTCCATTCGACCGGATTATGAGAAGCCGTGATGGCCAAGGCTCCTTCCAGGTTCATCTCTTTGGTATAAACTTGAAGAGAGGGAATGGGCAATATTCCCAAATCTAGTGGAGAGGCCCCACAGGAAAGCAAGCCAGAGAATACGGCTGTTTTAACCATTTCGGAGGAAGGCCGCGTATCCGTAGCTACTGCTATTTTTCCTCCCCCAATGAAGGTGGCCAAAGCCTCGGAAAATTTAATCAATAATCGGGGAGTTAGCCCTGAACCAACAATCCCCCTTATGCCCGAAATACTTATCTTCAAATCAGTTATTTTCATTGACTGATGAGCTCCTCCAACTCACGAGATACTTGCTCCACGGCTTGCTCTTCCTCCCCTTCGATAAATATCCGAAGGATAAATTCCGTCGAGGAAGGACGAATATTAAACCATAGTTTGGGTTGGGTAATGGTTAAGCCGTCGGTCACATCTGGATTCTTAGCGGCCAACTCCTTTTCTAGTCGACTCATTAAACGATACATTTTTTCGGGCAAAATGGGGACCTTGATTTTCTTAAACACCAAAGGAGGAAATCTCTGGACGACATCGGAAAGTCTCTCTTGCCGGCAACTCAAGAGATCCAAAACAAAAGCCACGGCAACCAACGCATCATAACCAGGAGAAAAAGGAAGCCAAGCTAAACTTCCACTCCCCTCGCCTCCCAATAAAGCCCCGGTAGCTTCTAACATCTGCACCACGGCTGATTGCCCGACTTTGGTTCTCAAGAGTTTTATCCCCGCTTGTTGGGCGGCCCAATCAGCCCAGCGAGAGGTGACTACCGTCGTAACCGCTTCCTCGGTTTTTCCTTCGCGACTGAGGATGGCCAGGGGGAAAGTCAGCTCTTCACTAAGCCCCTGGCCTTGGTCATCAACAAAAGAAACTCGGCTAGCATCAGAATTGAACAGCACTCCCAGATCGGCCCTAGTGGCTTTAACCACCGCCTCAACCTGTGCGCTAACTTCAGGACCTGGTTCGGGCGGGTGAGGAAAGGTTTTCCGCGGATCATTATTCAAGGGAATAGCTTCACACCCGAAAAAATCACAAAAACGCTCAATAAAGGGAGAGGCGGCCCCATTGGCCGGATCGATGGCTACTCGAAAACGGGCTTTTCTTATCCTTTCCCGATCAACTTCTCCACTCAACTTCTCCAAATAGTGATTAAAATCAAACTTTTCCTGAAAGCGATGACCTAATTTATTCCAGGGAACAAGTTGAAATTGATTAGCTTCGTAAATATTAAAAACCTCGGCTCCCTCGTTGGGTTCAAGATAGCGGCCTCTTTCGTTGAGTAAAAGCATTGCATTCCAGGGCAAAGGATTGTGGCCGGCTGAAACAACAATTCCCCCTGCTTGCGGCTGACTGAAGAGTTGAAACTGAAGGAAAGGAGTGGGTACTATTCCATAATCGATGACCTCTAAACCCGAGGCTTGCACCGAGGCGCAAATGGCCATCTGGAGCATCAGACCCGTTGGCCTTGTATCTCGACCGATGACAATTTTCCCTTCTTCTAAGTAAGTAGCATAAGCTGAGGCTAAACGAGCTGCCACCTCCACATTTAAAGCTTCGGGAACTTCTCCTCTTATTCCCGAAATATTTATTCTTAAACGCCCAGCCATTTTAACGTCCTTTTCCAGTTATTTTATTTTACCATCTCCTCTTCTTGTTAACAGCCAAGGATTAGATTTTTCGATGCAAAGCTTCTCCCCAAAAAAGGCATTGCCCCTTCTCAAATACGGCCCAAACTTCAAGATTTTCGCCGCAGAGCAAAAAATTAGCTTGGCTTCCTTCGGCTATATTTCCCGGAGAATAATTTAAAAATAATCGGGCATTCTCACTAGCCACCTTGATTAACACTTCCACCGGCCAGCCTTTTTTCTTTAGTTGAACAACTTGCTCCGGCACAGAAGTTCCTCCCCCCATTAAAACTCCACCCGGGGACATAATTTTCTTCCCCTGAATGTTATATTTTTGGCCAGAATCATCTTCAGGGGGCGCATAAGCAGGAGGAATTAAATCCGAAATTAAAGCAAACGTGGGACCTTTGACTTTAAGGAGTAATTCCAAAAACTCAAAACTCGTATGGATTCCATCACCAATAACTTCCAATTGGAGATTATCATAAAGCAATCCTGCTCCCACCAGGCCCAACTCCCGATGGTGTAATGGACTCAAGGCATTGGGATAATGAGTAATATGGCGGACACCTAACTTATAGACCCGATCAAAATCTTTCAAAGTTCCTTGGCTGTGGCCGACCGAAGGAATTTTATCCAGGGCCAAAGCTCTCTTGGCTAATTCTGAACTACCATCAATTTCCGGGGCAAAAGTAAAGATTTTTATTTGCGGAATAGATAAAAAATGGTCAACCCTTTCGGGCTCAATCTTTTGAATAAATCTTCCCTCTTGCGCGCCTTTTTTGCCTTCACTTATGAAGGGTCCTTCCATTCGCAAAAAAGGAAAGACGCTTTCTTTCCGTTGGGAAACATACTCTTGAAAAGACAAGGCTACCTGCCGAATATGAGAAAGATCAGCAGCGGATAAAGTGGGTATGGCCAGGAATACACCACTTTTTTTTAGCTTCAATTCTAAATAGCCAAAATCTCCATCTTCAAAGCTCGCGCCCCAGCCTCCATGAAGATGAGGATCCGCAAATGGAGGAAGAATATACGGCACCTTAACCACCCTACCTCGACGACCAGGTTTTATCCGCCCCTCTTCAATGTGAATCGTTCCCTGCTGTAGACGATTATCCCTCCAGATCAAACCCGAAAAACAAAAGCTAGTTGGAGAGGAAACGAAAGTCATTTTTGATTAAGGATCAAGTCAAATTGGCCCAGTTTATGATTAACTTTAACCATTTCCGGTGGCCAAATTCTTGGCAGTTGGGGACGCTCATCTTTGGATTTATCCTTAAGGTGGCAGACAATATGAGTTAAAGAGGGGGTTTCCTCGCTAACTAGCCATAGAGATAATTTCCCCCGCCACGTTGGAGACGATTGATTCTCCTCACTCCTGTGCACAAAATGAGCCCGAAGATGGTGACTACCCGCCTCTAGATTAATTTTGAACCAGGCCCAGCTTCCTTCTTGTTTTTCGGGGGAAAGAGCCCTTTCTTGGCCATCCACCCAGACTTTTAACTGCGGAAGAGGAAGACCTTTATCATCGGTTACAGGTTCCAGAAGAAAGGCCAACATGGCCTTCTTCACTGAAGAATGGAGATTAAGGTCAAATTCAAGAAGTCCATCCTCGCTATTGATGGCTGAAGTTTCGACTTTGGTGGCTTCAATAAGCGGGGGTAGTTTCACTTGGCGGGGGGACAATTTTTCTCCCTTAATTTCAACTTCCCCCAGAAACTCAGGATTGAGAAAAAAAGCTGGTTGGTCTCCCGGGTAGCAGACCAGTTCTCCCCTTTGGTCGGATATTTTTTTCCACTCAAATAAGCAGCCGGCAATTAATGGTTTTTGGGCTTCTTCGACCGGATAGATTTCATAAATGGCCGTTTCATATCCGTTAAGAGGAAGCAAAATATCATCTTTGGCTTTGACTAAGGCAGGATAAACCCAAGAAGCCGGGTATTTTCTCTCCACGACCAGGTTGGTAGCCTCGGGATTAAGTCCCAAGGATGGGTTTAATTTTATTCTTAAAATTCGCGGTTCAATAAAAGGATTGCGGGCAGCAATAATCCCTTTTTTCTCTAAGAAATGGACATAGGCATAAGGCTCTCTTTGGCCTGGATCACCGCCGACCATTTCGGTGTGCATCAGCACCGGGAAGCGGTCTTTAGCCCAACGAATAGCCGCCGCCAAAACATCCCATTGGGCATCAGTAAGAAAATCGGGCGAGATATAAAGTTCCCACATGGCTATTCCCCGGGCAAAATAAAGAAAAGCATTATCGGTAAACTCTTCCAGTGATTCTTCGGCTCCCCCTAATTGGTTTAAATGCCCCTTGATAATTCCATGAGTCATCAAGTGAGCAAGGGGAAACCAAAAATCCTGATGTCGCAAATCTTCATAGAGAACATCATCCCGGTAGGTCATGGCTCGGTCACGACGACTGATGGAAGGCACATCGGCATAGCCATAATCTGAACCTTGCATCCAGATAGTATTAGCGTATTTTAACCACCAGGGACTCAACCATGTTCCTGAAGTTATATTCAGAAAAATATCAGGATTTTCCTTGCGGACAGCCTGACAAAGATCAATGACGGCCTCCATCACCGCCCGCCGGGAGTATATCCCCGGCAGATGACCATGGTCAGGTTCACTGCAGGAAAACTGAATTCCATCCCACTTGTAGTAGCCCACTTTATATTGGCGAACAAAATCAGTTACTCTTTGGCGAAGAAGAGCATGGTATTTTTTACCGGCCACACAAAGTTGATCGCCGACTGTTTCATATCCTTGTTCTCTCATCCAGTTCAACCGCCAATCCCGATGAGAATAGCCTCCAATAGGGCCAAACCAGATGCCCAATTGGCTTCCCATCGCTTCCAGAGCCTGGGAAATTGGTTTAAATCCGGCCGGGAACTGGTCAGGATTAACTTGCCAATCACTCTGGTAAATATCCCAACCATCATCAAGAACAAAAGCATCTAGAGACAAGCCTCTTTTTTTGATTAAACGGCGCCGGAAAGAAGCGATAGCTCGCAAAACATTGGTCTCATTTAAAACTCTAGCTTCGTCTTTGACCATCACCGGAGCTCTTAAATCATACCAACTGTTGTAAAGCAAGTAGGGTCGAGCCGGGGCAACTTTTATTTTCTCTAGGTATTTCCAGAACCAGAGCTTCACTTCCTTGGTCGGAGTAAGGGCCACCACCGCCCATTCACTGGGAATCCAATCTTGAGTAATCTTTAAGCCAATTTCCTGCCCACATCTCAATTCAGCCTGTTGAGTCCCCCTGGACAAGAAATGATTCTCAGCCGTGGGATACTCAAGTCCAACAAAGCCTCCTCCATCGCCTGTTAAAAAAGCAATGGGCTGACCAAATCCGCCAGTTTTAACCAAAGTAAGCTTTCCTCTCTGCTTAGTTAAATAGGGCCATAGCCAGCGAAGGAAATGACCCCGGGAGGAGGAATCTTGAATTTCGAGACGACGACGATAGAAAAAATCCTGAGGATGAAGTTGATAGACTAACTTTATCCTCAGGGAACCTCGATAACTGAGTTTACAAAATAAGCTTAGTTCGACCACTCCAGTGGATAGCTTTCTCACCCGAAAATCTTCCAATACAAAATCGTGCTTAGTTAAAACCACTGGATTAGCAGCATTATTTATTTTGCGGGGAGCCCGCCAACCTGTCCACATCAAGTCAATCCCAAAGCCACCATCCGTGGTTAAGGCCACTTCTTGATGGCCAAAAATAGTTAACCAGTCAGCTTGGGCTTTAATGTTTTCGGCCACCAGCTTCTTATTTTTATAGGTAAGAGAAAGGATGATCTGCTGGTTAGTGAGCGTAAATTCTTCAAAATCTTGCACTTGCCGATGTTGGAAAGTAACCTCCTCGGCCGCTAAAAGACAAAAGCTAAGAAACGTAAAGATAACCGAGAATAAAAGCCAAGATAGAGCTATCTTCTTTCTTTTCATCCTCATCTCTCCTTTGGAGAAATCATTTTCCTTTTCTGGCTAAATTATCCCAATATGTTTATGGTGTCAATCACCTGCCCCATTTTTGGGAATCATCGGCGATAATTTCTTAACGGCCACAAAGATCAAGAAACGAACAATATTCACAGGCTTTCCTGGCTGCCAACCTGACAATTTTAGTCCTCGAAGAATCTTTTTTCTCCTCTGCCCCTGGCAGTCTCATCTCTTCGGCAAAAGGAATTTGAGGATTGGTTATCTCCACAAGAAGGCGATTGATTACTTCCGCTATTGTTTTTAATTGGAATTCTCTGCCTTCACCATCTTCAGCCAAGGTAGAATATTCGATAGAAGGATCAATCCTATTTTTCCCCAGAAAAAGAAGTTTTCCTTCAATTTCATGGGGAGGACGACGAAAAGCTTGGGAGGCAATGAACACATAAAGAGGAATTTGTAAACTGTGGATGGCTTCTGGCCAACTGCTCCGATCTTCCAAGTTAAGTTTTTTAAAATTAATACTGTAATTAGCTTCACTAGCCGCAGTTTTATAATCTAAGAGGTAAAGCTTCTTCCCTCTCATTTCCAAGCGATCGACTCTCGCCACAAAAGCAAAGCGGTGGTCGGGAACCAACCAATCTCCTTCGATTTCCTTTTCTAAGCCAATAATAGTGACCGGGTTTTCGGGACGATGGTTTCTAATGATCGGCTCTTGATAACGAAGAATAAAATCTTTGAGATGGCGGAGGACTTGGTGATACATGAGCAGGGCATTTCCCGAGAGGGTAGGACCAAAGATTTCCCGGAAGACACTGGAAGTGATCCTCTCTAACCGATTGAGATCTAATCCGGCCAAGGTTAAGGGTTGGTTTAAATAAGGCTGATAATAATTTTCCAAAATCCGATGAACCAGAAGCCCGACATCCCTTGGCTCCATGGCTTCGGAGATCTCTTCTTTTTCTCTTAGATTCAGGGCATAAGCATAATAGAACTTAAGCGGGCAGTTTAAATAAAGGTCTAAGGACGAGGCCGAAAAACGAAAATTGCGGAAAAAATCCACTATTTCCTGGGTTTTAGGTATACACCTCCCCTTCCTAGGCTTTAAGCTGATTTGATACCGGACCGAGCGAAGTAAGGTGGAAGCATCAGGAATTTTTTCTTTTTTCTGTTTTTTCCAAATAAGCTTTTCTACCAGTCGACTTTTTTCCTTCTCTGAATTTTCAACAAAGAAAAGATGAGCTTGACGGGCCCCATTGATTAAAAGGTTAAAATAATACTCAACCTTTTTCTCGATATCCTCATAAGTGGGTAATCCCAACTGCTTCCGTAAAGCCAAGGGAATCAAAAAATCAATTTTGCTTGTTCCGGGGAGAACATCTTCGTTTAGATCCAGAAAAAAAACTTCTTCAAATTTTAAACCCCTCGTTTCCCAAAACCCCAGGATCTGAAGCCCTTGCAAGGGAGTTCCAGGAAAGGGTACTCGAGCTTCGGTCATTAAATTACGGAAGAGATTAAAATAGCCAAAGTTTTGTTCAAATTGAAACTGACTAAGCTGCGAGCGACCCAACTCTTCGAGCCGGGTCACCATAGCTTCCGCATAACGATGAAAGAAAAAATGCTGGCGAGCCGTTGTCGAGTGGTAGATAAATTCAATAAGGCTAATTATTTTTCGCCCAAATTCCTCGATAGATTCAATCCGCAGAAAAAGGCGAATGGTTTGATTATGGATATTTTTCAAATGCTCTAAGCAAATTGCCGGTTCTTTAACTTCGGCCAAAGTAGAAAATCGGGCTAATAACCTCTTTTGGATAGCAGGGTCATTTTCAATCTCTTCCAGCCTCCAAAAACTCCTGTTTTTTTGGTGGAGGAATTCCTCTTCTAGAGTATGGAACATAATCCGCGTCAAGTCAGCTCGACGAGGTTCAGGAAAAAAAATATTTTTCACGTAGGGATGAAGCACAAATCGAAGGTAATCAGGCAGGTAAAGCCTCCCCTCTTCATCGGCATTTTGAAGCAGGTCAAATAACTTATCGAAAAAACTAAAAAGAGGGGTCCGGCTTAAGGGATAACCCAAGGAAATATTAAAATCATTTTCTTCTAAGGGAGATAAGATAAACTGGTAAAGAGGAAAAAGGGTCTCGACGGCTGGCAGGACAACTACTAATTTTTGCGGCAACATTTTCCGCTCACAACGCTTAAGTTTGTCTTTTAAAAGGCCGTTAAGGGCAAAAATCTGCCCATGAGTATCCGGACTAAGATAGAATTGAAGCGAAGGGGAAGAAGGTTTTGTTTCTTCCCACGCGACTGCCTCTTCAGCCGGAAAACCAAGTTGAAGACCTAGCTCCCCCAATCCTTTTCCTTTAATTAAAATTAAATCACAATTTTCTTTTTCTCCAAGAAGATTAATTACTTGTCGCTCCAGCTCTTGGAGAGAAAAAAAACCGGCAATTATCACCCTCTCCCCTTCTCCAAACTCCTCAAAAGGAAAGTGTTGAATCACTTTTTCGTATCTCGAAGCCAGGGTGGAAGCTTTCCTTTTCTCTAACTGCTCATAAAATTGACGATAGATAGTCGATAATGACTGAAAATGGAGATGAGATTCAGTGGAAAGTTTCTCATCAATTAGCAAATCAATCTCGGCTATCTTTTCGGGGGGAACCGTTGCCTTTTTCAAAGTTTCGAGTTCAGCAAAAATTTTTATCCCCCACGGTAAAAACCGGTCAAGTGTTTGAAAACTCTCGCCACCCAAAGGACTACGGGACTGCCGGTGAAGATCAAAGAGCAAGGCCACGGCGTCTAGGTCGCTGAGGAAATGATCTGCCCTGCCTTTTATTTGCCGATACAACTGATTCACTAACTCATCAAGAGTGTATATTTGAGGAGGCACAAAGCTTTTCTTTTCTTGGGCCGCTAAGAACCTTCTTAAATAAAAACCCGGCCGGTACTCAGGAAAAATCACAATGTTGGATGAATAGTCAGTTTCCGCCTTCATAAGCCGGGAAGCAATGAGGGAAATTAGATCATCCTGAGGTTCAAGAAGAATTACCTTCACTTGTAAACCTCCCATTCCCCACTATCAAAGTAGGCGACCAAACCTTGGACTTGTTTTCGGGGAAAAATCTGGCGGAGGAGGCTTAAATATTTTTCCATCTGGCGCTTAATATCTTTTTCAAACTCGGAAAGGGAGGGTGGTTTCCGCCCACTTTTAAAATCAATCACCGTAATTACTTCCTTATCCACGACCACCCGATCTAGTCGAAAAAGCTGTCCTTGTTCATCACAAACTTCTGTTTCTCTCCATACTTGCCGCTCACTATGGGGAAGAAATAAGTCGCGAAGGGGTGGAAGCTCTAAATAACTGGGTATTTTTTCCAAAACTTCCTTTTCCTCCTTGGTTAACTTTTCTTCCTGGCGGCCTAAACCAGCTAACGCTCTCTTAATGACTTGAGGATAGTCATCATCTACCCACTTGATTTGCGCCAATACTTCATGGAGAAACTGACCTCGCCGGAAAGCAGAGGGATGATATTCAACTTTTTGTTTGGGCCGAAGACGAGGCGGGGCAGGCCACCGAAGAAGAGGAAGATCTCCCCGGAGCGGGCGAGCGGGTCTTTTATCTATTTTGGACTGCTGATGATCGATAAGAGGCCCCGCTGAAAGATCCGAGATGCTTTCCAATAAATCAAAAGGATATTTTCCTCCCCTTTTCTTTTTCACCCCTAATAAATACAATTCTTTTTTCGCCCGGGTTAAAGCCACATAAAGGGTGTTGAGACGACCAACACTATCTTTAAGCCGATGTTCCTCGTAAACAGCTTTCAGCCGAAGATCCTTTTCTACTAGTTCTTTATTGAGCCGCAACACATAGCAGTCTTTCTCATCAAAACCTGGGGGAAAAATGTAAAAAGGCGAGGGAAGAAACTTTTCCGGGTAAAGCAAAAGAATCACCACTGGAAAACCTAAACCTTTGGCTTTGTGAATACTCATGACGCGGATAGCATTGACCTCTTCGGAAACATCGATGGACCAACTTTGGTTGGTATCATCACTTGCTTGAGTGAATTCTAGGAATTCCCGCAGATTATTCTTTCCTTGTCCTTCAAACTCGTTAATTACTTCCAACAGTTTGACCCAAGAAGCTTCTTCCTCGGGAAAAGTTTCGAAGACTTCAAAAAGGCGGAAGGTTTCGCCCACTAAGTCATAAAGCGGTGAATAGCCAACCTGGCGATAAGCAGTTTCAAAATAGCCCTTCCATATTTGAGGATAAGCAGAACGAAAGCGACTATAAAGAGGAAAATTTCTTCCCCCTCTGACTTGATGGACAAAAGTTAAGAATTCTTCAGATAAATGGGGATAGCCATCCCGGGTTAATTTGCGAGCTAAGACCTCACCAAGAATGAAGGTAGCAAAATTCAAGTTGTCAGGGGGAAAATCAAGAAAGCGAAGAAAAGCGAATATCTCTCGGACACAAGGTCTTAGTCTAATATCAAGCGAAGAAAAGGGAATGAAATCCAATTTTTCCTCATTAAGCCATGAAGATACTTGTTTGACCGTCTCGTTGCGATAAGTAAGAATAGCTATCTCAGAAGGCTCATAGCCACGATCTAAAAGGTGCCGAAGCAAACTGAGTAAACGACTCTTTTCGGGCTGTTCTTCATTAAAGAGAGTACTAGGAGATTTCCTGCCTTCTTGCCTTTCTTCCCTAGACACCCCCCCTTCCTGGGGTGGGGATTGGCGATTATCATTGCGGCTTGCTTCTTTCTTTTTCTTCTCCTTCGGTTCTTCAATAATCTCCAGGCCCACATATCCTGCTTTTTCCCCTTCACCACCTCGAGCAGGTTCGAATTCAAAGTTATCGAGGCCACTAGCCGCCGCCAAGTCAAAATATTCAGGTGGAACCTTCCTTAACTCTTGAGGCCTCCTCTGACGATCAAGGGGAAATACTTTGCCCACAAAGTCAAGAACTTCTTCTTTACTCCGAAAATTTCTTTTCAGCGTGCGCACCATCACCGAGGCTGAAGGAAAAGGATCTTCTCCTTCTTCCAATCTCCTCATGATCCGATAGTCAGCTTCGCGGAAGCCATAGATTGCTTGCTTGGTATCCCCAACAATAAACAGACTACCTTGCTCAGCCAGCGAGTTGGCAATGAGTGGCCGGAGGTTGTGCCACTGGAGGGGGGAAGTATCCTGAAACTCATCAATGAGAAAATGATATATTTTTTCCCCTAAACGAAAATAAATATCGGGCACAATCCCTTGGGTGATGTAATTAGCAATGGCTTTATTTAAATCTTCGATAAAAATTACTCCTTGCTCTCGTTTCAATGAGTCCAAGATCTTAATAACTTGGCGATAAACCAATATATGGGGCTGGAAAAAAGAAAAGGCATATAACTTGGCCCATTCACAGATTAATTCAACCAGTTGCTTCCACTTGCTGAGAATCAGCTCCTCTTCTCTTCGCCCCCTTTCCTTGATTGGCGGTGTTTTAAAGCTAGCCTTGCCCAGCCGGTTAAAATATCCCTTTTCCACGCCGGGAAGAATTGAGCTGTAAAAAGAACTGCGGAGATTACGTTCACATCCAGACTGGTTAATTAATTTTTCCAAAGAAAAAGCTTCTTTTTTAATTTTCAGCTGCAGTTCTTCTATCGCTGGCTTAAAATCAGTGCTGATTGGCTGGCGATTAAAAGCCTCCAGTTTGGAATACAAATCTCTAAGATTACGGATTAAAGCTGCGCTCGGATCCCATAGATAAGAAGAAGTCTCAGGTGTCATGGAACTGATATCGTCCAGGACTTGACGGAGAAGTTGGGCTTCCCTCGTCTTTTCGGTTACCGGCCGGATAAAGCGGGAAAAGGCATATTCTAAATAAGGCGAAGCATCGAAGACAATCTCGAAGTCAGGTTGATAGCCCAAATCAATAGCGGAAGCTCTAAAAATAGTAGCCATAAAACTATCTATGGTTTCCACTTGAAAATCAGAATAACGATTTAGAATTTCTTCAATAACAAGGGCAGCTTTTTTTCGAATATCTTTGATTGACAAACTAACCACTTGAGCAACTTGCTGAAGAGAAGGAGAATCGCCAAAATAGCATTTCTTCAGCCAATCAAGAACTCTGAATTTCATTTCCTTCGCCGCATTGCGCGTAAAGGTTATGGCCAAAATATTTCTTAAATCAGCATTGGTTTTCTGAGGAATAAGAGGAGAAAGCAGGAATTGAATAAACCGCAAGGTTAAAGCATGGGTTTTTCCCGTTCCCGCTGAAGCCTTAATTAAAATAAAATGGGGAAAATTAAGATCCTTGTCTAGGTCAAGAGGAGGAGATTCTCTATCCCTGAGATCTCCTTGGGAATTAATCCTTTTGCTCATTTAGTTGATAATTTATTATTATCTTTTATTATTGTCAACCATTAATCCTTTCCTGTAGCTAGTATAAATCCAATCTCTCCGGAAGGAAAGAGATAATTATGATTGATTAGGCTTTTCCTCATGGGCACCGGAAGATGTAACCATGAAAAACAAAAAACAAAGATGTTCATTTTTCCCTCAGGCATCTTATCTGGTACCACTTCCCTCCCCTAAGGCCCAAACTTACCTCCATTTATGATTGATGGTTATCACCACATATCCTGGACCAAGATAGGCCATGCTTAATCCACAACCAGAAGAAACCCTTTTAGATATTCGCTCTCAGGATGAAAAATATTAAGCGGATGGTCAAAAGCCAAGCGATGACGTTGAAGAAGGCGAACCAAGCGACCCTCCTGTTGAGCGGCTTGAAATATTAATTTTTGAAAGGCACTCCCGCTTACATAATAAGAACAAGAAAAAGTCATCACTAGGCTTTCGGCGGGGACCCGGCGGAAAAGCAGGCGATGAAGTTGTTTCAATCCCCGATATGCTCCCGGCAAGTCGCTTTTTCGCCGGGCAAAGGAAGGCGGATCACAAATTATTAAGTCATAGGAAAGGTTTTCTTGATGTAAAAACTTAAAAGCATCTGTTCTAACAAGGTTGACCCGATCCAAAGAGAAACCATTAATTTCAAAGTTTCTTTGCGCTAAATCTAGAGCAAAAGCTGAGGACTCAACAAGGGTGGCCTCCTTGGCTCCCCCAGAGAGAGCATAGACAGAAAAGGCTCCCGTGTAAGAAAAAAGGTCAAGAACTCGCCGGCCAGAAGCAAAATTTCGAAGGAGCTCCCGCATACTTCGTTGATCAAGAAAAAAACCAGTCTTTTGTCCCCGGGGAATATTGACTAAAAATTTTAAACCATTCTCTTCAATCTCAACCTCTTCTACCGCCCCCCCATATATTAAACCTTGAAACGGAGCCAAGCCTTCTTCCTTTCTGGCCGGAGAATCTGACTTTTCATAAATCGACCGGGGTTTTATTTTTCCGACCAGCCAATGGATAACTCTCTCTTTGAGTTTAACCATTCCCAAAGTTGAAATTTGGAGCAAGAGAACTTCCCCATATTGGTCAACCACTAGGCCGGGGAGAGCATCACCTTCGGCATTAATCAAACGGCCAGCATTAGTCCCTGCTAAAAGCTGTCTTCTCATCTCCACGGCTCGGTCTAAATTCTCTTCCATCGCCTCCCAAGGATCTTGCCGGCCAAAGCTGACCATTCTTCCGCACAACGAACAACGACGATTAAAATAGCCATACCCCAGAAGTTCTCCCTCGTGACTAACTACTGGCAGCAGATCACCGTCTTCAAATTCTGGGTATTGAGCTACCGCTCCGGAAAATATCCAGTGATGGCGATTTCTAACTGATTTATCCCGGCCTTTTTTTAAAACAACGGGCTGCCTTTTAATCAATTACCGCCTCCTGGTTTGAACAATCAAGAAACAACAATCATTATTGCTTGGGGACCGTCAAATTGTGTTTTTTCTTTAGCTGGTCAACAATAAGGAAATCAGGTTCAGCCAAAGGGTAGTCTCTTATCTCTTCTAATCCGAGCCACTTGACTTGTTCGTGATCAACAGGTTTGATTTTTCCTTTTTTCCATTTAGCCCAATAGACAAAAAACAGGAGATCCAATCCTTTTCTTTGAAAAGGAAAGCTTAAAAAAAGCTCTCCTACTTCAATCTCAATACCTAATTCCTCCTTCAACTCCCGCCCCAGAGCTCCTTCTGGTTTTTCTCCTTTTTCCAGCTTTCCACCTGGAAATTCCCAACAACCTCCATGAACCCCGCCCTTTTTCCGCTGAGCGAGAAGAAACTTTCCCTTTTGTTCAATAACCGCCGCTACCACCTTAATCATCGTTTTTTTATTATACTTCAACCACCAGGAAAGTGTCTTGCTTAACTTAGTCTTTCTCCTTTTTTTCTTTTCTCTTTTACCTGCTTCGGAGGGAAGGGTCACCAGGAGGAAGAGACAAAGGAACAGTCAACCAGCTTAGGTCGTCCATCGTGACCCACGCGAACTTTCCCCCGTAGGTAGCCTACGGGAAGACCATGGAGAAGGCGACAGGGCTGATCGCCCAC
>DQWD01000346.1 GCA_011042725.1 Candidatus Aminicenantota bacterium
CATGGTTGAGAAACTAAAAAAAGTTTTAGCCGCTCCTTTTCAAAAAGCAGCTCTTATTAACAGACAAGTCATGTTGAACTACCTTCGACCTATGAAAGGAAAATTCCTCGAGTTGGGAGCAGGACAATGAATGACTTGCTAAAAATTTATGGTTTTAAAATAATCCGCAACCATGGGGGAACCTGGGGGATTCCTCTTATTGGGCAAATTCTAGCCAAAAGATTCCCTTATTACGGCCTTTTTACCATCGTCTTGGCCCAAAAAAAATAAATAACAGCCGAATTATGGAAAATTTAAAGACTCAAGTAGCTAGAAGTGGAGCATGGCTATTTGGAATGCGTTTTGGCTACCAAGTGCTTTATCTGGCCCGCCTGGTTATCCTCGCCAGACTGTTAAATCCTCATGACTTTGGCTTAATGGGCATTGCTCTGCTGACCATGATGACCCTGGAAACATTCACTCATTCTGGCTTTCAGGAAGCCTTAATTCAGAAGAAAGAAAACATCAAGACTTATCTTGACACAGCTTGGACGATGCTGGTTTTAAGGGGAATAATTCTTTTTTTACTCATTATCTTAATCGCTCCTCTGGCCGCCTCCTTTTTTGCTTCCCCCGAAGCAGAAAGACTTATCCAAGCCGTTGGTTTGGCCATTTTAATTCAAGCCTTTACTAATATTGGAATTATTTATTTTCAAAAAGAATTAGAGTTCAATAAGCAGTTTGTTTATATTACCACCGGGGCCTTAATTGAATTTTTGGTAGCTGTCACGGCAGCGTATTATCTGCGGAATGTTTGGGCTCTTTTACTAGGCTTGCTCGCTGGCAAACTCACCCAAGTCATCGTGAGCTATATAATCCATCCCTATAAACCTAAAATCATCCTAGATATAGCCAAAGCTCGGGGGCTATTTCTCTTTGGCAAATGGATCTTGGGTTCCACTGTTCTTGTCTTTCTTATCACTCAAGGTGATGATTTTCTAGTGGGAAAAATAATGGGCGCCGTCATGCTGGGTTTCTACCAAATGGCTTATAAAATTTCCAACACACCAGCCACGGAAATAACAAAGCTTCTAGCTCAGGTTACCCTACCCGCCTTTTCTAAGCTTCAGGATGATCTTTCGACATTAAGAAATGCTTACCTCAAAGTCATTAAATTTACCTCTTTTCTTATTTTTCCCCTCACCGGAATCATCTTCTCGCTGGCTCCAGAACTGGTTAGAATCTTTTTGGGAGCAAAATGGCTACCAATGGTCCCGCCCATGCAAGTTCTTATTTTCGCCGGATTAATCAGAGCTTTAATTTCAACCACCGGGCCTCTTTTTTACAGTCTTGGAAAGCCAAGAATTGATACTCGATGCCAGGTAATCCGCTTCTTTGTTTTGGCCATTAGCATTTATCCATTAGTTACTAAACTGGGATTATTGGGTGCCTCCCTTGCCGTGACAGCTAGCCTCCTATTCTCAGGAATATTTTTTGCTTATCATGCTTTAAAACTGACCAATATTTCACCCTTAGAGTTTGTTAAAGAGCTGGCCATTCCTTTAATTAACACCTCTATTTTTGTGGTGTTTATTTTCTGGTTGAAATCAGTCATTTTTATTGGTTTAGGAAAACTCTTGCTCATCGGCTTGGGAGCCGGCAGTATTTATTTTTTAATGGCTTTCCTCGCTGATAAAATGTATGGTTATAACATCTATTTCCTCATTAAAGAAAATTTATCTTATTTGAAAAAATAATTAATAGGAAATCAAAATAGATGTTGAAGGGGTTGCGTTTCCTGTGCTTAAATGTTTACAATATACTACTTTTTATCCAAATTGTCTATTGATATACTTTGAAATCCACAGGCAGCTTTTCCCAGCTACGGTTACCCCTGAAGATATAGTAAACTTTCTGAAAATGTTTGGGTTTACCAAAACATTAAAAAAATTTAGAGGCACAGAAATTCACGCCATATTTTTTAAACAAAATTAGATAAACTGAAAGAAGACTAATTCCTATTTATGGTTCTCTTTGCTATTTTGGGGATCAATCACCACCAGATTAAATAAGGATCAAGTAACTATTATTTACTTTCTTTATACCCTTTCCTTTGGCGTGCTTTCTTGACAGTCTAAAAACCCTAAGGCTATACTTGTTTTGAAAGAGGTAAAAATGACCCAACTAGAAAGAGCGAAAAAAGGCGAGATTACCCCTGAGATGCAATCGGTGGCCAAAGAAGAACAAATAAAAGTTGATGAACTCGTCCAGCTTATGGCTTCAGGTCGAGTGGTTATTCCTTTTAATCCAGCTCATAAGAATATTCGGGTCATTGGCATTGGCGAAAAACTACGAACGAAAGTTAATGTCAACATTGGCACTTCAGGTGATTTTCCTTTGACTGAGGAGGAATTGAAAAAAGTAGATATCTGCTTGAAATACGGGACTGACACTATCATGGATTTAAGCACCGGAGGAGATATCCGCAAGACTCGTCAAGCAATCCTAAAGAAAGCTCCTTTTCCTTTAGGGACAGTTCCCATCTACGAAACAGCTATTAAGGCTATCGATCAACGAGGGGCCATTGTCCAAATGACCACAGAAGATATCTTTCAAGTCATCGAAGATCAAGCCAAAGAAGGCGTTGACTTTATGACCGTGCACGTGGGACTCACCTCCAAAGCAGTCGAGCGTTTAAAAAACCAAGGACGAGTAGCTGACATTGTTTCCCGCGGCGGAGCTTTTCACCTTGCCTGGATTCTTCATCACCAACAAGAAAATCCCCTTTATGAACATTTCGATCGCCTCCTCGACATTGCTCAGAGTTATGACATAACCCTCAGCCTTGGCGACGGGCTTCGCCCTGGCGCTATTGCTGACGCTACGGACCGCCCTCAAATTGAAGAACTACTAACCTTGGGGGAGTTGGTTCAAAGAGCGAGAGAGGCGGGAGTTCAGGTGATGGTTGAAGGGCCCGGCCATGTTCCTCTAGATCAAATCGAAATGAATATAAAACTGCAAAAAAGATTATGCCAAGGGGCTCCTTTTTATGTATTAGGTCCTCTGGTTACTGATATTGCCCCTGGTTATGACCATATTGTTTCAGCCATAGGGGGAGCCATCGCTGGGGCTGCTGGAGCTGATTTTCTTTGCTACGTTACCCCTAGTGAACACCTTGGTCTTCCTAGTGCTGACGATGTTCGCGAAGGACTCATTGCTTCTAAAATTGCGGCCCACGCCGCCGATTTAGTTAAAGGCGTTCCCGGGGCTTGGGAAAGAGACCGCAAACTCTCGCAAGCAAGAAAAAAACTAGACTGGTTAGCTCAAAAAGATTTAGTCATTGATCCGGTAAAATTTGACGAAATCAGATTAAGGAGAAAAACCTCTTCCACCGCTTGTTCGATGTGCGGTGAATTCTGTGCTATGAAAATTGTTAGCGAATTTTTAGATGGGGGGAGCAAGGTGGATGTCCCCCGATGCTAACTCTCCTGACTCACTCCGCTTTGGAACAGCCGGCATTCCTTCTTTCCTAAAAAACATCTCAACTTGGGAAGGAATTGAAATAGCAGCTAAACTCGGGCTGGACTGCTTTGAACTCGAGCTAGTCAAAAGTAATTGGCTAACTGGAGATATTGCTCAGCGTATCAAACAAACAGCTACCAACTTTGGTATCAAACTAAGCCTCCATGCCTCTTATTTCATTAATTTAAATTCTCCCGAAGAAGGAAAACGCTTAGCCAGTATCGAGCGTTTACTCTCGGCCGCCCGTTGGGCTGAAAAATGTGGAGCTGAGTCAGTAGTTTTTCATTGCGGCTATTATGGTCAGCGGTCTCCCCAAGAATCTTTCCAATCTATCAAAAACTCCCTGCAAGAAATAGTCTCTATTTTAAAATTTGAAAACTCTCCGGTGATTCTTCGCCCGGAAACAATGGGCAGACGTTCCCAATTTGGAACAGTAGAAGAAATTCTTTTTCTTTGTCGCGAAGTGGAAAGGCTGCAACCTTGCCTCGATTTTTCCCATATTCATGCCCGAGAAGGTAAAATCAATAGCTATGCTGAATTTACTCGAATCCTAGTTAAGGTTGAAAAAAAGCTTGGTCAGCAAGCCTTAAAAAACCTTCACCTCCATTTAGCAGGCGTTGATTATAATGAACAAGGAGAAATTAGACATATAAACCTTGAGGAATCAGACTTTCATTTTGATGAATGGATTCAAGCCTTAAAAGATATGAAAGTCGAAGGCACCATCATTTGCGAAAGTCCTGATCAAGCGAGGGATGCCCTCTTACTAAAAAAGCTGTACCTGGGGCAACTAAAGCCAGAAGAAAAGAAATTCTTTGAGGTCCAGTTTAGCCAGGATTAAGCACGAGCAAAGGTTTTGTTCCTAAAAATATTCATTACTTCTTGACCGGGTTTCAAGAAGCTTTTGGGAAATTATAGGGACCCGTTTATTAGGGAGGCCCGATTTTCATCCGCAAAATACTCTAATCGTATTCCAATTAAGCTCTAATAATACTCTTGACATTCACTAAGGATAGCCATAAACTGGGCAAGATGAGTTCGTCATTAATCGTCTTCATCGGAATTGCCTGTCTTTTTATTCTCCTAGTTAAAACCAAAATCCACCCCTCTTTGCTTTTTGCTTCCCTCCTTTTCCTTTTTTTTCTCCTCAACTACATAAAAGTTGAGGAAATGCTTAATAATTTCGTCAATCCCTCGCTTGTTTCCTTGATTCTTCTCTTAATCCTTGCCCAGGTGATAAATAAAACTTTCCTTCATGATTCTTTGTCCCGCTTGCTCACTAAGAACAAATCTTTATCGCCAACCATTTTTCGCCTTGGCCTGCTCGCTGGAAGTTTATCGGCTTTTATCAATAATACGGCGGTGGTAGCCTCTTTTCTTGCTCCCGTAAAAACAAACCGTCGCTTCCCTCCTTCTAAGCTCCTAATTCCCTTAAGCTACAGCGCCATTTTAGGAGGTACGGTAACTTTAATCGGTACCTCGACTAATTTAATCGTCAACAGCTTCGTTATTGCCGCTGGCCTCCCCTCCTTGCGAATTTTTGATTTCATCTATATTGGGATTCCGCTTCTTCTGGCCGGAGTACTTTATTTAAGCCTTGGGGCCCATCGTCTTCTTCCGGCTATTAAGGAGAAAAAGGCTCCCCCATCCCGTTTTTTCCTTGAAGCTAGAGTCCTTCCGGGGTCACGTCATTGTGGAAAAACAGTGCAAGAAAATAATTTCCGCAATCTCGAAAGTCTATTTTTGGCCGAAATAATTCGTCACGGGAAATTAATCTCCCCAGTTACCCCTGATGAAATTATCGGGGAAGGAGATATTCTGGTTTTTGTGGGGGAGATTAACAGACTAAAAGACATCGAAAAATTTCATCGAATTCAAGTCTTTGAAGAAGAAAATTGGAAAATACTCGAAAAAAACCTGGTGGAGGCCATCATCTCCCATAATTCAACTCTCATTGGCAAAAGCATTAAAGAAGTCAATTTTCGAGCTCGTTTCGATGCTGTCGCCGTGGCCGTCAAAAGGGGTGAGCAAAAACTATCGGGTAAAATAGGCTCCATAAAACTTCAACCAGGAGACAGCCTTGTTTTGGCGGCCGGACGTGATTTCGGAACCAAGGAAGACTTAAAAAACCATTTCTATTTTATCAATCCCCTGCCACTGATTAAGAAATTAAATACTACCCAAAGTTTCGTCGCCATTGGTCTGTTTTTAGGAGCTATTATTGGCACTACCGTGGGAATAATTCCCTTGGTAAAATCATTAATGATCGTTTTATTTCTTTACTTTATCTTGGGCTTTCTAACTTTGGAGGAAATAAAAGAAAATCTTCATTTTGAATTAATCATTCTTATCGGTTCAGCCATCGGGATTGCCGAGATTATGATCCGCTCGGGAGCCGCCCAACAAGTGGCCCAAGTAATTATGTCTATCTTCAATCCCTTGGGAACCTGGGGAAGCTTGGTGGGCGTTTTTCTTCTTACTCAGTTGATGACCCTTTTCATCACCAATAATGCCACTGCTGCTCTTTCTTTCCCCATTGGATATACCACCGCCCTCTCCCTCGGAGTTAACCCACTTCCCTTTATCATGGCCGTCGCTTATGGAGCCAGCGGAAATTTTTTAACTCCCTACTCTTATCAAACAAACTTGATGGTTTATGGACCTGGCCACTACCGCTTCCATCATTATCTTCAAACTGGTTTACCTTTGGCCGTCATCTACGGCATTATAACTTGTGGACTCATTCCTTTTTTCTTTCCCTTCTGAATTATTCTTCCTGTTTTTCTGCTCTCTATAATCCTCATAATCAGCCTCCATCCTAAAATCGCTTAAGAAATAATCGCCCCATTCCCAGTTTCATTGATCCAGAAGCAATCAAGCTCTTCCCTATCATTGAGGCAGTATCTAAGAGCTTCTAATTGTTTGGGTTATCTTACCTAATCAACGGCTACCTCTCAAAACCAGGCCAACCTTAATGATGACAAACCTTGATGTTATGCTAATTATGACTTTTTCTCGCCTTTTTCCCAGGTAATTCTTCTCCTTTGATTATCCTCCCCACGGTGGAAGCAGAAGAGGCAAAGGGGACAATCAATTGGACTAGTTCTTTTTTAACCCCTAATTCCCCCTCCCTTAAGAAAAAAAAGACAACAAGAAATCAGCCAGAACAAGGCCAAAAATTGAGTGAATAAGGCTTATCAGACTAGAATGAAGCCTAAAAATTAGCAAATTTCTTTTGGTTATTGTAAATTATTTAGCTATTGTAAATTAAAGGTAAGGAAAAACAAATGCTGGCTTTGGGAATTGACTCCGGCACCCAGGGAACCAAGGTTGTTTTAGTCAATTTTAAAGGACAAGTATTAGCTCGAGGCCAAGCTTCTCATCCTCCCCCTTTTGGCCACCACCCGGGTGAAAAACAACAAAATCCTCAAGACTGGATTAAAGCTCTAAAAAAAGCCCTAGGACAAGCTTTAAAGGAAAGCAAAATTAAGCCCCAAGAAATTGTCTGCCTTGGTGTCTCAGCTCAACAACACGGATTCGTTCCTTTAGACCAAGAAGGCAACATTATCCGGCCAGCTAAATTATGGAATGACACCTCCACCGTGGCTGAGACCGAAGAAATCCGTCAAGCTTTAGGCGGGGAAAAGGCCTTTATCGACAAAGTTGGCCTCCATCTGGCGGTGGGTTATACCGCTTCTAAAATTCTCTGGATGAAAAAAAACGAGCCAGAAAACTATAGCCGATTGGCGACGGTTCTGCTTCCCCATAATTACCTGAATTTTGTGATGACCGGAGTACCCCACATGGAATACGGGGATGCCTCAGGAACCGGCGTAATGGACATTCGTCGTCGAACCTGGCACAAGGAAGTCCTCCAGGCAATTGATCCCCAGCTGGAGTCAAAATTACCTTCTTTATCTCATCCCCTTCAACCAGTTGGTTATTTAACCGGAATTTTGAAAGAATATTTTAATTTCGGTAAAGTTCTCGTGGCCGCCGGAGGAGGCGACAACATGATGGCGGCCATCGGGACCGGCAATACCTCGCCTCATCTGGCCACCCTAAGTTTAGGCACTTCCGGAACCATTTTCTTCTACTCGCCTCAACCAGTGATTGATTCCCGCGGCGAAATCGCCGCCTTCTGCGACAGTACCGGGGGGTGGCTGCCCTTGTTGTGCACCATGAATGTCACCAACACCACAGAAAAAATAAAATCTCTATTTAACCTCTCTAACCAAGATCTCGAAGAGCTAGCCGAAAAGGCGCCTGCCGGAGCAGGAGGACTAATTTTCTTGCCTTTCCTCGACGGCGAAAGGGTTCCTGAATTACCTTTTGCCCAAGGTGCCTTTATCGGACTAAATCGCGAGACTTTTTCCCTCCCTTCTCTCGTTCGGTCAATATTGGAAGGTACAATTTTTAACCTTGGCTACGGCTGGGCCCGAATAAAGGAACTTAATGTTGATCCCCGGGAAATAAGAGTAACTGGAGGAGGGGCCAAAAATAAAACCTGGTTGAAAATTACTGCTTCCATTCTTCAATGTCCCCTTTTTACCCTTCAAGAAAATGAGGCGGCCGCCTACGGAGCTGCCCTGCAAAGTATCTGGTCTTATCTCAATGAAAAAGGAGAAACAGTTTCCATCCAAGAAATGACAGCCAACTTAGTCAAAAAATCATCTGAGCCTGTTGAGCCTGATCCCCAAGTCGCTAGTCTCTATTCTGAGCTTCAAAAGCGATTTAATCTGGCCTGGCAATCAATTCCTTGGAAGTCATTTTCCAGAATTCCCCACCCTCATTAAATAATCCCAAATTTTCTTAATTGATAGAGGCAAAAGAAAGGGCAATGCTCAGGAAAATTACATCAAGTATATCAATTATTTTAGTCAGTCATATTAGGCATTTTTCTGATGCTGGGAAAAATGGTGACAGGCACTATATTAGCTGGTTTTCTTGAAAATGCTGCCGGCCAAAATAAGATGCCTGTGACTATTTTTAATGCATCATAATTAAAATTGAGAAAGAAATATTTTGCTATTCTGCATTTCTTTCTACCCCGCCAATATTTATAATTCAAGCTAATGGCTATCACCCAAGCCATCCCGGTTTTGGAAATACTTTCTTTTGTCTTTTTTGTCTTTTAGAATTTATGAATAGATCAGGTAAATTATAAATGAATAAATCTTGCTCCCTCCCGAAAAATATTTTATTCTTTTTCTTGAGTAATATGCCGGGCTAACTATAACCACAATTTAAAAGGAGGGTAAATGGAAGAATACAAATTATGGATAAACGGCGGCCAGGAAGAAGGTTCAGAAACAAGAGAAATCCTTTCTCCTTACGACCAAACCCCAGTGGCCAAAGTTCATTTTGCCGATCGGGCCTTAATGCATCGAGCTATTGATGCCGCCAGAAAGGCTTTCCTTCAAACCAAGCATCTTTCGAGTTACGAAAGATTTAAAATTTTAGAGAAAATTTCCCGGACTATCTACCAACGAAAAGAAGAATTGGCTCGCTCTATTGCTCTTGTGGCCGGAAAACCTATTCGTTCGGCTCGCCTCGAGGTGGAAAGAGCAGTTAATACTTTTTTAATTGCTGCTGAAGAGTCCAAAAGAATAAATGGCGAATTAATTCCTCTCGATCTAAGCCCAACAACAAAAAATAGATGGGGTATTGTTCGTCGTTTTCCTTTGGGAGTCATCGCCGGGATAACCCCCTTCAACTTTCCCTTAAACTTAGTGGCCCACAAAATGGCCCCCGCCATTGCTGCGGGCAATAGCTTTATTCTCCGGCCTGCCTCGCAAGTTTCTCCAACCGCAATGATCTTGGGGGAAATCGTGCATTCCACTGACTTACCCCCGGGCGGAGTAAACATTGTTCCCTCTGGTTATAACGCTGCCGCTGCCCTCATTGAAGAAGAACAAGTGAAAATGATCACTTTTACCGGGAGTCCGGCGGTGGGGTGGCCTCTGAAAAAGAAAGCCTTCAAAAAAAGAGTCACCCTTGAACTGGGAGGAAATGCCGCGGTGGTAGTTGAACCCGATGCTGATCTCGATTATGTCATTCCCCGCTGCCTCCTGGGCGCTTTTGCTTATGCCGGTCAAATCTGTATTTCCATCCAACGCATCTTTCTTCATCAAAAAATCTACGATAAATTCATGAGTGAATTCATCGAGCAAACCAAGAAACTTCGTGTGGGAGATCCCTTGGATGAAGAAACAGATGTTGGACCGATGATTACTCGGCAAGCAGCCGAAGAAATTGAACGCTGGATTCAAGAAGCTGTCGAAGAGGGAGCCCAGGTTTTGGTTGGCGGTGGCCGGCAAGGAAACTTAGTCGAACCCACCATCTTGGAGAAAGTAAAGCCCGAGCTAAGAATATCCTGGTTGGAAGCATTTGCCCCGATTGTCGTCATTTATCCTTATTCCGATTTTGAGCAAGCTTTAGAAGAAGTAAATTATTCCATCTATGGTCTTCAAGCCGGAGTTTTTACCCGTGATCTTCATAAAGCATTCCTAGCTCTTGAGAAACTGGAAGTGGGGGGAGTAATCATTAACGATATTCCAACCTTCCGAGTTGACCACATGCCTTACGGAGGGATTAAAGAATCGGGCTTTGGTCGAGAAGGACTCCGTTATGCCATCGAAGAAATGACGGAACTTAAATTGATGGCCATAAACCTCAAGACTTAATCCTCATCCTCAATAATTACTAAACTTGACACAATAATTCTCACGACTTAAACTAAAGCTTCATGCTTACCTATCTTCTTTTAATTCTCACTTTACTAATCTCTGGAGGTCTTATATGAAACGGATTCGCCTTTCCACAGTCAGGGATAAAATTAAAGACTTAGTTCAACAAGCTAACTTTGAACTTCAAGATGATGTCCTGAAAATTATCCAGGATTGGGAGCAACAAGAAGAATCCCCGGCGGGAAAAGCTGTGTTATCCCAAATCTTACAAAATGCTCAAATCGCTAGAGAAGAGAAATTAGGACTCTGCCAAGACACCGGGCTAGCTGTCTTTTTTGTTGAATTAGGGGAGCAAGTTCAACTGGAATATGATGATAACTTGCCCAGCCTTAAAGAAGCTATTACCGAAGGAGTCCGTCAAGGTTATGAGGAAGGTTATCTTCGAAAATCTGTGGTTGAAGACCCAGTTAGACGCAAAAATACTGGCGATAACACCCCAGCTTATATCCATTGGGAATTGGTTCCCGGTGAAGTGTTCAAAGTCAGCTTTGTCGCTAAAGGAGGCGGGGCAGAAAACATGAGTGCCATTAGGATGTTTGCCCCGGCCGCTGGCCTAGAGGGAATCGAAGATTTTGTCGTCGAGACCGTGGATAAAGCCGGCTCCAACCCTTGCCCTCCCATCATTGTTGGCGTTGGGGTGGGAGGCAATTTTGAATATTCAGCTCTCCTAGCTAAAAAAGCTCTTCTTCGCCGTCCTCTTGGTAGTCATAATCCTGATCCATTTTACGCGGACATGGAGAAAAGACTTTTGAAGAGAATAAACAATCTAGGTATCGGCCCGCAAGGAATGGGCGGCCGGTGCACAGCCTTAGCTGTTCATGTTGAGTCATTTCCTTGCCATATTGCTTCCATGCCGGCGGCCGTTAACATTCAGTGCCATTCTCACCGGGTCCTGAGTTTTGAGTTGTAACCACGATCAACCAAACATTAATGTTCAGTCCAATTTCAAAGTCTTGGAATTATTTTGGCAAACCAATTTTTTCCAGGGTTTAAACTAAGTAATAAGAGGAGTAAAAATGGTTGAAATAAGATTTCATGGCCGAGGCGGCCAAGGAACAGTCGTGGCCTCAAAAATCCTGGCTGATGCAATCAATAAAGAAGGAAAATACGTTCAAGCTTATCCCGAATTTGGAGTTGAACGACGGGGAGCACCTGTTTACGCTTTTATCCGAATTAATGAGTCACCCATCTACGACAAGAGCCGCATCTACACCCCCGACCACGTCGTCGTTCTCGACCCAACTCTCCTGGAAGCCATCGATATAACGAAAGGCTTAAAAAAAGACGGATGGATTATTATTAACACGGACAAAAAACCCGAAGAAATGAAACTTCCAACCCAATTTAAGGTAGCCACGATTAACGCTACCCAAATTGCCATTAAACATCAACTGGGGACTTTAGCTGCGCCAATCGTCAACACAGGTATTGTCGGAGCAGTGGTTAAAGTTCTCAGGTTAGCCAGCCTTGAATCAGTCGTCCAAGCAGTCAAGGAAGATGTCCCTATTAAACCAGAGGCCAATGCCGCGGCGGCCCAGGATGCCTACGAATTGGTTATTTTTAATTCTTAAAAGGATGGTCATGATGAAAAAACAAGAACCAACCCCTAAAATTGATTTTAAATCGGAAAAAGATATGCCCCTGGCGCCTTACTCACTCGGCCTGATGCTCCACAATTTCACCGGAGCTTGGCGTAACATTCGACCCGAAATCAATCTTAAAGAATGTATCCAGTGTGGCATTTGCTGGAAATTTTGCCCTGATACAGCTATTTATATCGAGAATGAATACCCGGTAATTGATTATACTTACTGTAAAGGCTGCGGACTGTGTGCTGAGGAATGTCCAACCAAATGCATCACCATGGTGGAGGAAGAAAAATGAGAAAAGTCATTATGGGAAATCATGCTCTTTCTTACGGGGCGATGCTCTCCCGAGTTCAAGTTATTGCCGCCTACCCCATAACTCCCCAAACGCAAGTTGTAGAGTTACTGTCAGAAATGTGTGCCGACAAAGTTCTAGATGCCCAGTTCATTAAGGTTGAATCTGAGCATTCGGCTATGGCTGCTTGCCTCGGGGCCTCTCTGGCTGGAGCAAGAACTTTTACCGCTACTTCGGCCCAAGGGCTTGCTCTCATGCATGAACTTCTTCACTGGGCCTCGGGCGGGCGACTCCCCGTGGTTTTAGGGAATATTAATCGAGCCATGGCCCCCGGCTGGAGCATCTGGAGCGACCAAAACGATAGCCTTTCCCAACGGGATACAGGTTGGGTGCAATTTTATTGCGGTTCTAATCAAGAAGTTTTGGATAGTGTCATTCAAGCCTTCAAAGTCGCTGAAAAATTACATATTCCCGCGATGATTATTCTCGACGCCTTTTCTCTCTCCCACACCTACGAAGTAGTCGAAGTTCCCGAGCAAGAAAAAGTAGATGAATACCTGCCTCCTTTCCAACCCAAATTCCGCCTCACTCCTGATGACCCCCATGCTTTTGGGGGATTAACTTCTCCTGACCATTATTTGGAATTACGGTATAAACTCCAAAAGGATATGGAAAAAGCTCCTGCTCTTATCGAGGAAACGGGGCAAGAATTTCAAGAATTATTTGGACGAAAACTTGGACTAGTTGATCCTTATCAATGTGATGACGCCGAAATCATCCTCGTTACTTCGGGAACAGCAGGCTATACGGCTTGTGTGGCAGTCGATCATTTTCGTCAACAGGGCTTGAAGGTTGGGAATTTGCGGATAAGAACATTCCGCCCCTTTCCCTTTGAAATAGTGAGAGACATCTTGTCGCAGGCTAAAAAAGTAGCCGTCGTCGACCGTAATATTTCTTACGGACATCACGGTATTTTCTATCAAGAAATAAAATCCGCCCTTTATGGCCATTCTCCTGTTCCTGTTTTCGGCTATATCACTGGGCTAGGAGGAAGAGACATCACTCTTGACACCTTTAGGCAGATTATTGAGGAGACTCAGAAAAATGATGCTCCCTCCGAGAGAATAAGTTGGATAGGAGTAAAAAAATGAAGGCCGATAAAGAAATAAAAAAGAAAAGGATGCGTCTTTCTCTTCCCCCGGAAGAATACATGCATTCAGGCCATCTAGCCTGTCAAGGATGTGGGGCAACTTTGGCCATGCGGTACGCCCTCAAGGCCTTAGGCCCAAGAACAGCCCTCAGCATTCCAGCTTGTTGTTGGTCGGTTATCGACGGACCTTTTCCCTATTCATCACTATCTATCCCTATTTTTCACTGTGCCTTTGAAACCGCAGCTGTCTCGGCCGCCGGGCTGAAAGCAGGATTAGAAATGGTGGGCGATAAGGAGACAACCGTCGTTGCCTGGGCTGGAGATGGAGGAACTTTCGATATTGGCATCCAAGCTCTCTCGGGCGTGGCCGAAAGAAACGATAACATCATCTATGTCTGCTACGATAACGAAGCCTACATGAATACCGGAATTCAAAGAAGCTCGGCCACTCCTTATGGAGCCTGGACGACAACCACTCCCGTTAAGCACTACAAGAACCGCCCCAAGAAAGACATCGACGCCATCATGGCTGCTCACCGCATTCCCTATTTAGCCACGGCCAATATCTCTTATCCCGAAGACCTCTACCGGAAAGTCCGAAAAGCAAAAGACATCAAAGGAACTCGCTTTATTCACATTTATACTCCATGTCCGACCGGCTGGAAAACTAGACCAGAAGACACAATAAAATTAGGCAAATTGGCGGTCCAAACATGTATTTTTCCTCTTTACGAAGTGGAAGATGGAAGCACCTGGAAAATAAACATCAAGCCGCGAGACAAAAAGCCGGTTAAAGATTACCTCCGCCTTCAAGGTAGATTTCGCCACCTTAATGAAGAAGCCATTAGTTTTATTCAAGAAGAAGTAGATAAGAAATGGGCCCGCCTTCTCAAGTACGAAGAAGTTTCTCCCTTGTAGAGGTAGAGGGTCGGGCCGCGCCAATTAATTTAAATTTTAAATAATTTAGCCTAAATATTCACCCTTAATATTGCGCTTAAATGCGATTTTGAGGTCAAAAATCGCCTTACAGCATTTTTGTTTTCACTTTAACTAGCAACGGGCAATATAAAATCACAGAAACGTTGAATATCAAACCAAAGATAAAAAACTAAAACAGCTCCAGCTAAGGCACCTATTTTCTCAGAAAAGAAACTCAACAATAACAGCCTTTTTTAATTATTGGAAAAAAATCATAATCCTACTGAAGCAAAGCAGACATCGAAGAGAAGTACCCAGTAATCAAAAGTATTCCAATTCCAATTAGAAGAACTCCTCCAACCACCGTTATCACCCGAAAATATTTCCGGATGGATTGGAAATATTCAAAAAACTTGTGGATTAAAACTCCTGCCAACAGGAAAGGCAAACCTAAACCAATCGAATAAATAGCTAATAACATTATTCCTTTACCCAAACTCTGAGTGGTCGCGGCCATGGTTAGAATCGCGCCAAGGATGGGACCAACGCAGGGGGTCCATCCCGCGCCAAAGGCCATCCCCACAACAACGGTGCCCATCATCCCCAAGGGCTTCTCCTGCAGGTGAATTTTCCTTTCTCTTTCCAAAAAAGCTATCCTAAAAACCCCAGCAAAATGAAGTCCAAGAATAATAACAATTATCCCCCCTATCCTTTCCATCCATCTTATATTCTCCGCCAAGAATCGCCCCAAAAAAGTAGCTGAAGCTCCCAAAGAAATAAAGATTAAGGAGAAACCAAGAATAAAAAGGAGCGAATTACTGACAACAACTTTACGGGCTTTCTTCCTGTTGTCGACAGCGGACATTTCCTCTAAAGAAACTCCGGTAATAAAGGCTAAATAAGAAGGGATCAAGGGCAAGATACAAGGAGATAAAAAAGAAAGCAATCCAGCGCTAAAGGCCACAATAACCGAAACGTTCTCTGTACCCGGCATCTTTAGTTAACTGATGATTCTAAGAAATTGGACTATTTATTTAAATTTAGAAAATAATCTTCAACCTTTTCTTTGTCCAGATAACCAACATGCTTATCTCTGATGTTCTTCTGCTTGTCGATGATAATTGTGGTCGGAATAAAGCGACCAGGCTTATAATCTTTAATAATCTCGTCAGTAAACATGGCCACCGGATAGGTAATTTTATATTCCTGGACAAATTGACGAACTTTATCAACTCCTTCACGGTCAACAGAAATTCCGATGATTACTAATCCCTGGTTTTTATATTTCTCATAAATCTCGATAAATCCTGGAATTTCTTGCCGGCAGGGAGGACACCAGGTGGCCCAAAAATTTAAGAAAATTATTTTTCCCTCAAAGTCAGCTAAAGATAGAGTTTGACCATTGAGATCAGTTAAAGTGAAATCAGGGGCTACCTTAAATTCTTCCTCACTGACAACCAAAGCCAGAGAAAAACTTAAAGAGACTACTCCCAACAACAACCAGGAAACAACTAGAGCCTTTTTCATTTCTCTCTCCTTATTTTAGAAATTAGATAGTAATTATAGGGTTTTTCTTTGTTTTTTTCAACAAGCCTTAATTTTTTTTAAAAACCAACTTCCCGCCGACAAAAGTCATCAGGACTTCTGTTTTTTGAATTTCATCTTCGGGGCAAGTAAGAATATTCTGAGATAAAACAACCAGATCAGCCAGTTTTCCTGGGGAAATACTACCTAAAATACTTTCCTGAAATGAGGCGTAAGCCCCGTTAATAGTATAAGAGCGAAGGGCTTCTTCGCGGGTCATTTTCTGCCCAGGATAAAAAAGTGAGCCATCGGCTAACTTCCGCGTTACTGAAGCGTAAAAACAAGGAATGGGGTCAACATCTTCTACCGGAGCATCGGTTCCATTACAAATGATAGCTCCCGAGTCAATTAATTTTCTCCAAACATAAGCTCCTTCCTGGGCTCGTTGGGGACCCAGCCTCTTCAATACCCATGGCCCGTCGGAGGTACAATGGATTCCTTGCATAGAGGCGATAACTCCCAATTGCCCAAAACGAGGAATATCCTGCGGATGAAGATGTTGG
>DQWD01000348.1 GCA_011042725.1 Candidatus Aminicenantota bacterium
GATTAGATGAAATAAAAGGCGCCGAGCGGCCTGGTCGGAAGCGGAAAGACTTTTTCTCCCCAGGCGGAAGAAAGCCTTGACCAGCAATAAAAGTTCGTGCCGTAGATAGATGATGAGAGCCACGGCTGTTCCGACATGCAGAAGAGCATCGAATAGGACTTGGGGTTTTTTGAACCCCAAAAGATGTTGGAGGAGTACAAGATGCCCCGAGCTAGAAACAGGGAAAAATTCGGTTAATCCCTGGATAATTGCCAGTAGTCCAACTTGTCCCCAGGTCAATTATTTATTCTCCAGCTGCTGAATGACTTCGCGAAGAACCTGTTCTACTTCTTCCTGAATGGCTTGCTGGTGAGCTTCCGTATCAGCCTCAAAACGCAGAACTAGCACTTCTTGGGTGTTGGAGGCGCGCACCAGCGCCCAACCATGCGGGAATTCAGCCCGAACACCATCGATATCGATAATTGGATATTTTTGAGCCAATATTCTTTTTACTTGGTCGACAATCTTGAATTTAACTTGATCGGAAGCATAGATCCTGATTTCGGGAGTGGTGTAAGTTGGAGGAAGATCGGCTAGGAGTTGAGAAAGCGGTTGATTTCCTTGGGATAGAATTTCCAGCAGACGAGCCGAAGAATAGATGGCATCGTCAAAGCCGAACCATCGATCAGCAAAAAAGATGTGGCCGCTCATTTCTCCGGCTAAGAGGGCTTTCTCCTCTTTAATCTTTTTCTTGATTAAAGAATGGCCGGTTTTCCACATAATTGGCCGACCACCAAGACGTTCAATTTCCTGGTAAAGGAGTTTCGAGGCTTTTACTTCTGAAATAACTGCTGCCCCGGGATGATGAGGAAGAATTGCTCGGCAGAAGATAATCATCAACTTGTCGCCCCAAATAATATTTCCCTGGTTATCGATCACCCCAATTCGGTCTCCATCTCCATCATAGGCAAGGCCTACTTCAGCCTTGGTTTCTTTTACCCGAGAGATTAGATCTTGAAGGGCTTCCGGAATGGTGGGATCAGGGTGGTGGTGGGGAAAGTGCCCGTCCATTTCGCAATAAAGAGGAATTACCTCGCAGCCCAGTTGTTTAAAAAGAGGCACGGCTATGACTCCGGCCGTGCCATTGCCAGCATCGACAACTATTTTCAGGGGGCGAGCGAGAGAGATGTTTTTGCGGACATAGTCAATATATTCCTCGACGATCTTCATTTCCCGGCGCGCGGGAGCTTGACCGGTCGTCAATTGGCCTGATTTGATGATTTGATAAATTTCTTGAATTTGTTGACCATAAAGAGTATCTTGGCCAATCATCATCTTGAAGCCGTTATACTCGGGGGGATTATGGGAACCGGTAATCATAACGCCACTTTCTAAGTTATGGTGATACACGGCAAAATAAAGGAGAGGGGTGGGAACTGTGCCTAGATCGATCACTTGGCAACCAGTTAACTCTAATCCCCGAGATAAGGCCTCAGCCAAGGAAGGAGAGCTTAACCGGCAATCTCGGCCAAGGGTAACTTCTTTTACTCCTCGTTGACGGAAGTAAGTGCCGATGCCTTGGCCCAGGAGTCCCACCGAGTCTAGGGTTAGATCTTCCCCAATTTTGCCGCGGATATCATACTGGCGAAAAATTTCTGGCTTAAGCTCCATTTAGTACTCCTTAATTTCTTATATTAGCTTATCAAGAAGAAGAAAAAGGTTTGAATCAATCTTATCAAAGCTAATCCTCGGGAATATAATTTACTTGATTTGAGTTAGTTCCGTCAATTTTTCTTCAATTTCTTCCCACTTGTCTTGGGCCGTCAGGATAAAATCGATAAATTCTCTCACGGCCCCCCGCCCTCCAGGCTTGGTGGCGATAAAATGACAGACATTTTTTACCTGGGGATGAGCATCAGCTACTGCTCCAGCCAAGCCCACCCTTTTGAGGACTTCCAGGTCGCCCAGGTCATCTCCGATATAAGCTATTTCCGTTGGTTGTAAATGGTGACGCTGACAAATATCATCGAGGATGGATTTTTTATCCATGATTCCTTGATGAATCTCGTCGAGTTGTAGTTTGGCCGCTCTCTTTTCCAGTGCGGGTGAAGTTTTGCCAGTGATGACTCCCGTCTTCAAACCAACAAGATGAGCCATTAAAATCCCCATTCCGTCTCGGACATGATAGGCTTTTAGTTCCTCTCCAGAAGAAAAAACAAGAATGGTCCCGTCGGTAAGAGTGCCGTCGACATCCATTAAGATCATTTTAATTTTTTTTGCTCGCTCGCTATTAGTCATTGGTACTATGCCCCCAAAATTTTAGAGAGTAAATTGATATGCTCTTCAGCCATGGATAGAAATTCTCTGTCTCCGGGAGATTGATATTGTAACACTGGGGAGAAAATTAAGGCAAGGGAAAACTCTGGCCCTAGAGATTGATTGATGAAGGAGGGATCTTTGACCATTACCTTAATTTTAGGCTTTGTCCCCTCCGAAAACTGGGGACGCGAAAGCTGGGGACACAATACATATTTACCCTATTTTTTAAACTAACAAAATGGGCAATACATGGAAGGGACAAGGGCCTTATTATAGATTTAAACAAGGAGGCTTGCCTCGATGGCTATTTTTTGAGAAAATCGCGCCGAATTATTGACTAAGCTGGAAATTCTCACCAGGCTAATTTTTTTGGGTAGCTAATTTGCCGCTAGAAATATTGGTCATAACCAAGGCGGTTACCAAAAGTAAGAGCTTATTCCGGGCCGACGTCTTTGCTCAGTGATTGAAGCTTCATTCAGAGAGATTATCTGCCCGGCGAAACTTAGGCAAAAGTGATTGAGCTTGACTATCTTTTAAACTAAGCCCGGCGATACATCCCAGCATAAAGATGGGTAAAACCCAGGCGAAAGCTTGACTAAGTTTTAAAACATTTCGGTTCGCCAGAGGTCATGGAGGTGGATGATGCCTTCGATTTTTTGGTCTTGGTCAACCACAATGAGTGAAGTTATTTTATTTTCCTCCATGATGTTTAAAGCCTTGGTGGCCAAGTCATGGGGGCTAATTGTTTTCGGCTGGGGAGTCATGCAATCTTTGGCCGAAAGGCGCATCATTTTTTCTTGGAATTGTTGAAGTTTGCGACGTAAGTCGCCGTCAGTAATGATGCCCACTAGCCGGTTTTCATGGTCAACCACACAGGTCATGCCTAATCTTTTGCTCGACATTTCTGTCAAAACAGCTATCATCGGCGTCTCTTCCAGGACGATTGGAATCTGTTGTCCCCGGTGCATTAAGTCTATTATTTTCAATAGTTTCTTACCAATTTGTCCTTTCGGGTGAACTCGAGCGAAATCGTCTTCGGTGAATCCTTTTTCGCGCATCAGGGCCACGGCCAAGGCATCACCGAGGGCTAGCGTGGCTGTACTGCTAGCGGTCGGGACCAAGCCGGTAGGTTCGGCTTCTCTCGTCACTCGGGCCGAGAGAACGATATCGCTATAACGGGCTAGACGAGAACGCGGATTGCCGGTGATACAGATCAATTTAACGCCGATACGTTTGAAAAAATCGAGCAAGTCGATAATTTCTTTGGTTTCGCCGCTGTAGGAGATAGCCATAACGATATCTTGTTTTAAAACCATCCCTAAATCACCATGGCCCGCCTCGGCGGGGTGAATAAAAATAGCGGGAGTGCCACAACTGGATAGCGTAGCGGCGATTTTGCGGCCGACCAATCCGGATTTTCCCATGCCGGTGACGATGACTCTACTGGAGGTATGCGCTAACAACTCTACTGCTTGAACAAAGCTTTCGTCTATCTGGTTAGCTACTTCTTGCAGGCCTTGGGATTCGATCTGGAAGACTTCGCGGCCAAGTCGAATAATTTCTTCTTTGTTCATAATTAATCCTCTAAAACTTAAGTTTTTTCTGGAGGAGCAAAAGAAGCAAGACAAGTATAAAGTTCCTGTAATTCATCGAGCAGGCGAGGCAGCTCAGATAAAGGCCAGGAGTTAGGGCCATCAGAGAGAGCCTGGCTTGGTTGATCGTGGACTTCCAGGAAGACCCCATCGGCGCCAGCAGCGAGGCCCGCCCGGGCGATGATCGGGATAAATTGGGCTTCTCCTCCCGAAGAGTCTCCTTGGCCTCCCGGGCGCTGCACGCTGTGCGAAGCATCGATGACCACCGGGAATCCCCATTGCTTCATAATGGCGATGGACCGCATGTCGACCACCAGATTGTGATATCCAAAACAAGTGCCGCGTTCGGTAAGGATTAAGTTGTGGTTTCCTTGGCTTAAAGCCTTGTCAATTACATTCCGCATTTCATAAGGAGAGAGAAATTGTCCTTTTTTGAGGTTCAAGGGTTTACCTGTCTGGGCGGCGGCGACGATAAGGTCCGTTTGACGACATAAAAAAGCAGGAATCTGGATTATATCCAACACTTCGGCTGCTGGTTGGGCTTGGCCCGGCTCATGAATGTCGGAAATGATTGGTACTTGGAATTCTTTCTTGACTTTAGCGAGGATATTTAGCCCTTGAGTAAGACCGGGTCCTCGATAAGAACGAAGCGATGATCGATTAGCCTTGTCAAAAGAAGCTTTAAAGATGAAAGGAATGGATCGGGATGAAGTTATAGTCTTTAATTTTTGGGCTAGAGAAAAGACGTGCTGTTCATTTTCGATGACACAGGGGCCAGCGATGAGAAATAACCCCGAGTTTGTCTCGATCGTTGTCGAGGGATTAAGCTTTATTTTTTTGGCAGCGATAAGCATAGCTGGCTCCGATAAAAGCTTTAAATAAAGGGTGAGGTTGGAGTGGTTTGGATTTAAATTCAGGATGGAATTGACAGCCTAAAAACCAAGGATGATCAGGCAGCTCAATTATTTCCACCAAGTTATGGTCGGGATTTTTTCCCGAAATTATTAACCCCGCCTTGCTCAGGATTGGCTCAAAGGCAGGATTAAACTCATAACGGTGCCGGTGGCGTTCCCAAATAGTTAGGCGACCATAAGTTTTCTCGGCCAGAGAACCCTTCTTCAGGCGACAAAGATAGGCCCCTAACCGCATTGTGCCCCCTAATTGTTTGACATTTTTTAATTCGCGCCATTTAAAAAAGACTTTGTGGGGAGTCCGAGCATTAAACTCAGTGCTGTTGGCTTCTTTTAAACCAGCCACATGGCGCGCAAACTCAATAGTGGCGCATTGCATACCTAGGCAGATGCCAAAGAAGGGAATCTGGTTCCTCCGGGCGTAAGTGATGGCCTTTATTTTTCCTTCGATGCCCCTTACCCCGAATCCTCCCGGCACCAGGATACCATCAGCGTCTTGGAGCAAGCATTCAGGAGATTGATCTTCAACATCTTCAGCTTCCACCCAAGATATATTAACTTTTAAGTGATGGGCGGTGCCGGCATGGTCTAAGGCTTGCTTTAAACTGATGTAGGAGTCATGCAGCCCGGCATATTTGCCAACTAAGGCAATGTTAACTTCATCGCGAGGATGACGCCTCCTCTCGACCATGTCTTTCCATTTTTTCAACTGGCGGCGGCGAGGGGGGAGATGAAGGCGGTTAATAATGATCTTATCCAAGCCTTGTTGAGCAAAGATGAGAGGGATTTCGTAGATGTTATCCACGTCTTTGGCGGTAATAACTGCTTCCAAGGGGACATTGGTGAATAGAGAAATTTTCTGCCTGATTTCTGGGCCGAGGAAGCGATCGGTTCGGCAAAGGATAATGTCAGGCTGGATACCGATGGCCCGCAGTTCTTTGACGCTGTGTTGGGTAGGCTTAGTTTTGAGTTCTCCCGAGGTTTTGATAAAGGGGACCAGAGTTAAATGAACAAAGAGAGTATTTTCGGGACCTAAGGCCAGGCGCATTTGGCGGATGGCTTCCAGAAAGGGCAGGCCCTCAATGTCGCCAACCGTTCCACCGATCTCGATGATAATGATATCATTATCATTAGAGACCGCGTAAAAGGCACTCTTGATTTCATCAGTCACATGAGGAATCACCTGGACTGTTTTGCCTAGAAATTGGCCTTCCCGTTCCTTGCGCAGAATCGTTTCATAAATTTTCCCGGCGGTCCAGTTGTGAGCTTTGGTTGTTTTAGTCGAGGTAAATCGTTCGTAATGACCTAAATCAAGGTCAGTTTCGGCTCCATCATCGGTAACATAAACCTCGCCATGCTGGAAAGGATTCATGGTTCCCGGGTCGACATTGAGATAAGGATCAAACTTTTGCAGAGTTATTTTATATCCATGGCTTTCCAGGAGCATCCCGATGGAAGCTGCGGCGATGCCTTTTCCTAAAGCGGAGAGAACTCCTCCCGTAACAAAAATAAATTTAGGCATTAGTTCTTTCTCTATCCTTTAAAAATTTTTCAACTTTGATTATATCCTCTGGAGTGTCGACGCTCAAGGTTTTTACTGAAGTGGTGACAATTTTAATGGAGAAGCCATTTTCTAGAGCACGGAGTTGCTCCAGCTTTTCTTTTTTTTCCAATAAAGAGGGGGGTAATTGCACAAATTGCTGAAGAAAATCTCTTTGATAACCATAAATCCCGATATGTTGCCAAAAAAAATCAAAGAGGCTGGAGGAAGAATAAGGGAGGGGAGACCGGGAGAAATAAAGGGCAAATCCTTGGGAGTTAATCGCCACTTTGACCACGTGGGGGTTAAAAAAGTCTTCGATTTGCGTTTCTTGGCGAGCTAAAGTGGCCATGGGGATAGAGGAATCTTGAAGGGTGGCAATGAGGGCATCAATCATGGCTGGCTCCAGCAGGGGTTCATCACCCTGGATATTGATAACTAGAGGGTGGTCGTAATTTTGAGCAACTTCCGCCACTCGATCGGTTCCCGAAGAATGCTGGGGCGAGGTAAGAACGGCTTGAGCGCCAAAGGAATTGGCTTTGCTTAAGATGCGTTCATCATCGGTAGCAATGATCAAGTTATCCAAAGATGAGCGCGAAGCAGCCTCGTAGACCCATTGGATGAGAGGTTTGCCGGCAATATTGACTAAAGGTTTACCCGGGAGACGGGTAGCCGCATAACGAGCGGGGATGACACCAAGTGCTTTTTTCACTCTGGTTGATTAATTTCGGGGGTGGATTTAGGTGTTTTTTCCGGAGGGGTTTGGGGAGGGATTTTATCGGTTGTTTGACAGTTGGCTTCGAGAAAGGCTCCTTCTTCGACCACTAATTTGGGGGTGAGGATTGTCCCCGTAACCCGACCTTTGGAGTGGATCTCCACTCTTTCTTTAGCCTGAATATTGCCTTTTATTTGGCCATCGATTATGACTGTGCCCACTTTGATATCCGCCTCTATTTGTCCATGTTCACCAACTACTAACACCGATGACGAGTTGATATTACCCTTGAATCGGCCGTCAATTCGAAAAGAACCTTTAAAGCTAAGATCTCCTTTGAGTTCGGTCTCTTGATCTAAAAATCCAGTTATTTTGTCTTCGTCAAATTCTCTTCTTTTTTCTTTCATCTTATTTTGCTCCTTTAATTTTATCAAAAAGACGATTTAACTCGTCGGTAGAGTAGTAATGAATTTGAATCACTCCTTTTTCCAGAGTTCCTTTGATGATTACCTTGGTGCCGAGGGTGTGGATCAATTGTTCCTGGGCGGCAACTAGGTCTGGATCAGGCGGAGAGTCATGCCTGGGGGTGCTTTTTGGAGGAGCGGTCATTCTTTGAATAATTTTTTCCACTTCTCGCACCGAAAGGTTGTTTTTAATTGTCTTTTGAGCTAGAGCTACTTGCTCTTCTTGATCTTCCAAAGCCAAAAGAGCCCGGGCATGTCCCATAGTTAATTTCTCTTCTAAAAGCAAGGATTTGATCTTGGTGGGGAGCCTTAAAAGTCGAAGGTAATTGGCCACCGAAGCTCGATCTTTGCCCACTTTCGCCGCAACTTCCTGTTGAGTATAGCCCAACTCGTCCATCATTTTCTGATAGGCCTGGGCCACCTCCAAAGGATTGAGATCTTCTCGTTGTAAGTTTTCAACCAAGGAGGCTTCGATTTGCTGGGCCTTGGATAATTTACGGATGATAACCGGAACTCGGTGGAGTCCTATTTTCTGAGCAGCTCGCCATCGTCTCTCCCCGACGACAATGTAAAAGAAATCATTTTCCCCCGGTACTACTACCAACGGCTGTAGAACTCCCGATTCTTTGATGGATTGAGCCAGTTCATCGATGGCGCTTTCCTTAAAATTCATCCGGGGTTGAAGAGGATTTGGGACCAAGCGCTCAATTTCCAGTTCCGTGTAGCTTTCTTCTTTAAGGATGCCGTAATCGTCGGGAAGAAAGGCTTTTAATCCTTTACCTAAGGCTTTCTTTTTCATGGCTAATAAATTCTCCTGCTAGGTCTAAATATGCTTGGGCTCCTTTAGATTTTATATCATAAAGTAAAATGGGTCGACCAAAACTTGGTGCCTCAGCTAATTTTACCGTTCGGGGAATGATAACCTGGTAAGTAATATGAGAAAGAGAAGATCTTATTTCTTCGGCAACTTGTTTGGCCAGATTAGTCCGCTCGTCATACATGGTCAAGAGAATGCCTTCGATGACGAGAGAGGGATTGAGCTTACGTCGAACTTCATCTAAAGTTTGGAGTAAGGCCGGGATTCCTTCCATACAGAAAAATTCAGTTTGAATAGGAATGAGAATGGAATCAGCGGCGGACATGGCGTTGATGGTCAAAAAACTCAGGGAGGGAGGGCAATCGATGAATACATAATGAAATTTATTTTTGATGGGCGATAAAGCCAAACGAAGGAGTTTTTCTCTGTTTTCTTGGCTGAAAACTTCTGCTTCAAACCCAGTTAGCTCAGGAGAACAGGGGCATAAATAAAAATTGTCAACTCCAGTTGAGAAAAGCTGATTCATTAGATTGGCCCCGTTCATCATCACTTCATAAATGCCTTGTCCGGATTTTTTGGGGAACCCCAGACCCGCTGTGGCCATGCCCTGGGGGTCAAAATCAATAAGAAGAACGCGTCGTCCCTTTACAGCTAGAGAAGCCGCCAAATTAATAGCCGTGGTTGTTTTGCCTACTCCCCCTTTTTGGTTAACCACCGCAATAATTTTACCCATTGTCTTAATCTCTTGAGGAAAATGTTCCACGTGGAACATTAAAAGCAGCCTCTCTTTTTTTTAGTAGCCGCAAATAAACATAAAGATTGAGGATGGTGGCCGGAGTTAAGCCCGGTATTTTTTTGGCTTCGCCGATTGTTTGGGGGGAATATTTGACCAATTTTTCGACTGCCTCACGGGTTAACCCGGGGATACGCGAATAGTCTAGGTCTTGGGGAAGGCGCAGGTTGTCCATTTTGCGCATTTGAGCAATCTCAAGAGCTTGTCTTTTAAGATAGCCTTCGTATTTCACTTCTGCTTCGAGATGCCTGATTTCTTCATTGGTGAGGAGCACCTCAGGTTGGCTATATTCTACCACATTTGACCAGTGGACATGAGGTTTTTTTAAATACTCTTTCAGGGAGACTTTTTCCCCTGGTGAAATTTTAATTTTTACTGTCTCCAGAAAAGTAAAAACCCGTTTAATCTTTTGTTGCTTAGCTTTGAATTCGGCATAAAGCTCAGGGGGAATCAAACCTAAACGGTAACCGAAAGGCATTAGGCGTTTATCGGCGTTGTCAATCCGCAATTGTAAGCGATATTCAGCGCGGGAAGTAAATAATCGATAGGGCTCCTCTACCCCCTTGGAAATTAAGTCATCAATAAGAACGCCAATGTAGGCTTGATCACGGTTGAGAAGAAAAGGTTTTTTCCTTTTTATTTTTAAGACGGCGTTAATTCCGGCCATCATACCTTGAGCGGCGGCTTCTTCATAACCAGAAGTGCCGTTGATTTGACCGGCCAAATAAAGTCCTTGAATTGTCCTTGTTTCCAGAGTTGGTTTAATTTGGGTAGGATCAACGGCATCATATTCAATCCCATAGGCTGGTCGAAGGATGCGTGCTTCTTCCAAGCCAGGGATGGTCCGGAGGAAGGCTTGTTGAACTTCTAAAGGCAAGCTTGATGAGAGGCCATTGACGTAGATTTCTGCGGTCTCCAAGCCTTCGGGTTCCAGGAAGAATTGATGGCGAGGATGATGAGGAAATTTAACAACTTTATCTTCGATGGAGGGACAATAGCGCGGCCCAATGCCGACGATAAGGCCACTATACAGAGGTGACTTATCGAGGTTTTGCCGGATAATTTGATGAGTTTTGTCGTTGGTATAACCGATGTAGCACAGGACTTTATTAGTTAGTGGCTTCTTAGTACGAAAGGAAAAAGGCACGGGGTCATCATCCCCTGGTTGAGGTTTGAATTGAGACCAATCTATGGAGTCCTGGTGAAGGCGCATGGGAGTTCCGGTTTTAAGGCGAAAGATCCTCAAGCCTAATTTTTTGAGGTTTTCTGCCAGTTCCAGGGCTGGAGGTTCATTAGCCCGGCCAGCTGGATAGTGATTCCGGCCGATATGGATGAGACCATTCAAGAAGGTGCCCGGGGTGATGATAACCGCTCGAGCAGAAATGGAGGTTCCTTCCATGGTTCGCACCCCCCAAACCTTTTCTTTGCGGACTAAAACCTCGGTGACAATAGCTTGGAAGAGGGTTAAATTGGGGGTTTGTTCTAGCCATTTCTTCATCACCAACCGATAGCGTGCCTTGTCGGATTGACAGCGGGGTGCTTGCACAGCCCCTCCTCGGCTGCGGTTGAGCAAGCGGAATTGAAGACCAGTTTCATCGGCTAACATCCCCATTAATCCTCCCAGGGCATCAATTTCGCGAACCAGGTGTCCCTTAGCCAATCCGCCGATGGCGGGATTACATGACATCTGGGCAATTGTTTCCAGATGAATCGTGATAAGACAAGTATTTAACCCCATGCGGGCGGCCGCAGAGGCCGCTTCACAACCGGCATGGCCAGCCCCGACGACGATAACATCAAAGTCAATTAAGGATTTATCCATCTTTATTTTCCGATGCAAAATTGGTTGAAAATATTTTGAAGAACTTCTTCGGATCGAACTTCTCCTAAAAGTTCATTAATGGCGGGGAGAGTTTGGCGGACCTCTTCGACAATAAATTCTTCCGAGTGATGACTATCCAAAAGAGCTAAAGCCTTGGTCAAACCATCTTTTATCTGTTCCAACAGTACTTTTTGGCGTTGATGCAGGATGACTTCCTGTCCAAAATCCTGGTGGGGGATGAAGGTTTGATGGATTTTTTCTTTTAGGGCAGCGAGATTTTTAGCTTGGAGAGCGGAGATGGCTACTATTTCTCGACCCCGAGCTTCCCCTTGAATGTCTTGAGCTGAAATTTTCACCGATAGATCAATTTTGTTGAGAATGATCAAGGCAGGCTTCTGATTGAACAGGTGCAGGAAGTGGTGATCTTCTGGGGTAAGGGGTTGAGAGGCATCCAGAACGAGGAGGAGACCATCGGCATGCCGGGCTCGTTCTTGAGAGCGACGGATACCTTCTTTTTCCACCGGATGAGTGGACTGGCTGAGTCCAGCCGTATCAACAATCCGGAAAACTGAATTTTTAATGAGAATCTTCTCTTCTAAGTAGTCTCGGGTAGTCCCAGGTAAGTGAGTAACAATAGCCCGCTCATGGCCCACAAGGGAATTGAAAAGAGTGGATTTACCCACATTTGCCCTGCCCACGATAGCTAAGCGGAGACCTTCGGTATAGGTTTTCCCCAGAGCATAGCTTTGAATGAGAGTTGTGATTTGATTAATCGTCTCTTGAAGCGCCTCTTTTACTTGCGATGAGGTGATTTTGATCTCTTCTTCGGGGAACTCAATGGATGTTTCGAGAAGAGAAAGCACCTCGATTATTTTTTGGCGAAAAGACTTGAATAGTTGGGAGAGGGAACCAGATAATTGCTGGAAAGAAATAGCGGCTTGTTTAAGCGATGTAGCCTTGATCAGGTCGAGGACAGCTTCAGCCTGAAGAATATCGAGGCGTCCGTTGAGGTAAGCTCGCAAAGTAAACTCTCCTGGTCGGGCCAGGCGAGCTCCGGCGGAGATTCCCAACCGGACGATTTCTTCTAAGAGTAAAGGGCTGCCGTGGCAGGAAATCTCAACTACATCTTCTCGGGTATAAGTTTTGGGGCGGGGAAAATAAGTTAAGAAAGCTTCCTCGATGAAGCCTTGTTCTTTCGGGTGATAAATTTTGCCTAACACTGGTTGACGGGCTGGAAAAGGATTCTGTGGCCGGAAAGGATGGAAAAAACTTTGGGCAATCGGGAGCGCCTTGGGTCCACTTAGACGAATAACTCCCAATCCCCCGAATCCTGGGGGAGTAGAAATGGCAATAATTGTATCGTCAACCATCTTCTTTCTAATAATAGTGACTGGAACTAAAAAGGTAAAGAGGAAGTGATGCTCTGAACTAACCAAGTAGTTGTTGAGGTCTACTCGGAGACGGAGCCGGCAGAACTCTCTGGATAAACTCTAATTTGTTTTAAGAAACCTTCGCCTAAACTTTCAGTAGCCAACCCAGGAATTTGGTTGACCGTAAGATGCACGATTCTTCTTTCGTAAGGATTCATGTAATCTAGTATTTCTTCTTGGCCCGTTTCCTGGACAGCCCGAGCTGCTTGTTTGGCTTTTTCCCTTATTTCTCTTTCCTTGCGCTTTTTGAAAAAGTCGCAATCAATTTGCACTTTCGCCTCAGAGATCTTGTTGAGGATGTGTTGAAGGGCCAGCAAAAGAGCTCCATCCTTTCGAAGGAGAAGGTGTTTGTCAGGACCATCGAAGATGACAAAGAGCAGGTCATTGCGTTCTTTAAGGTAATAACTTAGCTCGAGGGGGAAGATCTCCATGAAATTATTAAGAAACTGGGCGGCTGGTGTCTCATCAAGGGTTTTTTTAGGCCAGGCTCGAATAACGATTTCCTTGCCCTTAATACCAAATAGCTTTGTTTTCTCGGTAACAATCTCGTAGTTCAGTTGGGCCCGCGAGAGCTTGAGCACATGCTCAGCGTGACTAATGGCCTCTTCCAGGTTACGACCTTTAAATTCTGGAAAGGGATTATTTTTTTCGTTTTTTTCCATGAGCTACTCTCTTTTTTTTGTGCATAAGTTTATTCATGATGTATTGTTGGCCAATCTGAAGGACATTATTGGTCAGCCAGTAAAGGACCAGTCCACTTTGGAAATTCATAAAAAAGATGGTCATGATCACGGGCATGATGAGCATCATCCGTTGTTGGGTAGGGTCAGCCGAGGTGGGGGTCATTTTTTGGCTGATAAATTGAGTAATACCCATTAAAATCGGGGTGACATAATAAGGATCTTTGACGGAAAGGTCTTTAATCCAAAAAACAAAGGGGCTGTGACGAAATTCGATGGATACAGCCAGCATCCGAAAGAACCCCCAAAAAATAGGAATTTGAATAAGTAAAGGCAAACAACCGCCAGCGGGGTTGATACCATGCTCCTTGTAAAGTTTCATCATCTCTTCATTCATTTTTCGGCGTTGAGCAATATCGCTTTTAGACTTTTTATATTTGGCCCGCAAGGCTTTGATTTTTGGCTGGAGCTCTTGCATCTTGGCCATGGATTTAGTGCTGCTGTAGGTTAACGGGAAGAAGATGATTTTGATAATAAAGGTGAGGATGATAATGGCTACTCCCCAGTTAGGAAAGGCTTGATGGATACCTTTAATGGCTTTCAGCAGGATTTCCGCAATCCAGCCAAAAAAACCGAAACGAATTATTTTTTTGGTTTGATAACCAAACTGACTCAAAAGTTGAAAATCTTTGGGGCCAAGATAACTTTGGTGCACATTGGTTACTTTAAGGAAAAAGACTGGCGGCGTGTTTTCGGCAGTTTCTTTCCGAAACAGAGCGCTGGTTTTTTCTGGTTGACCAAGAAAGATGGCAGCAAAATAATTGTCTTCATAAGCCGCCCAAGTTACGAAATTGAAAGCAGCTTCGTTTTCCTTGAGCTTTTCTTCTTTTTGGTGGTAAACCTTCGTGCCAGCTAAGACTGAGACTCCCCGTCCACTACCAAAACGCTGTTTTTGCTGAACGGGAGAAGCGTGGCTGATACTAGGGCCCCAAATAAGGCTGGGATTTAAGGAGGTGTTATTCTTAGTGGCTTGGAGAGTGATATCAATTACATAAGTATCTCCATTGAAGGCAAAACTTTTGGTGACGAGAGAGCCATCTTCCTGGACATAGGTAAAAGTTAATTCCCCTATCTCCCCAGGCTGAAGGCTCAATGAAGTTGTGGAAGGTTGAAAGAGAGCTTCCCTGATTTGCTGGTCAAATTCGATATCGCCAGTTTCTAAGCGGAAGGGATAAAGGCCAATTTCATGAGCTTGGGGAGAGACAAGGTCCAAAATTTGCCCTTCGTCATCTTTATATTGTTTCAATTGCCAGCTTTTCAATACTCCTCCCCGGTTGCTCCAAACAGCTCGATAAAGGGGAGTATCGACTACTATCTCTGTCTCTTTGTCGGCGGCGATAGGAGTAAGTTGGGAAGTGGCCAGCTGAGTTGAGGTCGAGAGTTCTTGCTGTTTAGTTTTATCCGGGGGGGTAGAGGAAGAAACAGGAGGCAGTTGATTCTGAGGCGTGGAAGTGGGGGAAGCAGTGGCCGCTTGGGTGGCCTGTTCTTTCTCGGGAGGAACTACTGGTTTTTTGACAAATAAAAGTTGATACAGAAATAAAACGAGAAAGGACAAAAAAATGGCTAAAATTAATCGTTTTTCCATCGTGACATCCTTCTAAGGAACTGGGTCAATCCCTCCGGGGTGGAAAGGGTGACATTTAAGCAGTCGGCGCAGCCCGAGCCAAAGTCCTTTAGCGGGGCCATATTTATGAACCGCTTCATAAGTATACTCAGAACACGTGGGTGTGAAACGGCAACGTCGGCCAAGCCAAGGAGAGATTATTTTTTTATACGCTCTGAGAATAAAGAGAATAGCCGAATTTATCATTACTTCTTAATTAAAATCAATAGGGGTTCTCTTAGACTTGGAACTAACGGTTATAAGAAATTTTTGGTAGTCGCTCACTATTTCTTTCCAATCAGCTTGTTGAATTTCCCGCCGCGGGATGAAAATTAAATCCCGGGGGCCAACAATTAATTCTTTGTGGCGGCGAAATAGTTCTCGCGCCCATCGTTTTATTCTATTGCGAATCACAGCTTGGCCATGTTTTTTACTAACCACCACCGCCATTCGGGAATAATCTAAGTTATTGGGAAGATGAATAATCACAAAGTATCTTCCTTTATATCGATGGCCGTTAGAATAAATCCTTAGAAAGTCTTTTTGTCTTCTGAGCCTCTCCCGAGGACGCAGGGTTTCAGACATTAAACAGAAAGTCGTGTACGGCCCTTTTTCCTTCTATTTTTGATGACTTGTTGGCCTCCCTTGGTTCTCATTCGGACCAGAAAGCCATGGGTTTTCTTTCTTTTACGATTGTTCGGCTGGAATGTTCTTTTCATTGGGTTTTCAACTCTTTAAGAATTTTGGGAAGCATTATGTTAATAAACTCCGCTTCATCTGTCAAGTATTGTCTTTTACCCAATGCCGCCCTCCTCCTTACATTAACCATAATAATGGCTTCCCATATCGCCAGGGCCGGAAAAAAGCAGCTCTTTTTGAGGCCCGATAAGTAGTGGACGGGTATGTTTTTGCCACCTTTCCCAAAAGACTGGGTCAATCCAGCCACAATAAAACCACCATCAGATGTTTGTTCCATCCAGTGAAACCATTCATAATCATGGCCGCCCAGGGTGTATTGCTACTCTATTTTTCCTTTACTATCCAGTTTAACCAGCCAAAGGTCAGCATCATCTGGTCCGAAATACAAGGGACCGCCGAGCAGATAGTCTCCATCATCAGTTGAGGCGATGGCTTTGCCTCCCCATCTCACAGTGTAACCGTATTGTGAAATTCTCATTTTTTTCTTCTCGACCGACTCACTCACCTCATTCCCATAAGACCGTTGCCATTCTACTTGGCCAGAGCGATTAAGCTTGATTACCCAGAAATTCCAAGGGTTTGCCAGTGAGTGGGACCAACTGAAACCAGTAATTGCATAGCCATTATCCCTAGTGGCACAAATGTTTTCCGTTGAATCATAGTGATTTTTTCTTTGCAGACAAAAAATAAAGAAGAATTCTCTAATTTCCGGCAATAATCTGCTGCCTTTTTCAACAATTCAGAGACTTCGATTTTTGAGTTATTTTCGGGTATATTTAAGGAAAAAATAGATGAAATATTTAAAAGTGGATATCTACCAAAGTTTATTGCCAACAATGTGAAACATAATATTAC
>DQWD01000139.1 GCA_011042725.1 Candidatus Aminicenantota bacterium
CCTCAGCCGAACTTTACCCTTCAGAAAGGCCTCCTCTTTTTTGCGGATAAAAATAAACATCCTCCATTATACTTCATCACCTTAATTCACCCAACCCAGAGTTTAACTCGCTTAAAAACTAGTTCCTAGGAAACAGGTTTAATCAAATTTCCTTTTTCTAAAGTTCAGGAAAAGGGGGCTTTCTTAAGAAGTTAATTAAGAGATTTTGAATCCGATGATTACCCGGCCGCCTGATTTCCGGCGGTAAGAAAGCAAATAACAAGAGGAAGCCGCCAAAAGGGTGATGAGGGGGAATAAAACTAATTAATTAGTTAGCGAGGAAATTGTCTCTTCTCGAGTCCAGCAAAATTTTTGTTCGGCAAACAGATCCAGACAAATATCAACTACATCTGGATCAAAAAGGAATTCTTTATGCTGGTTAATTTCCTCTAAGGCGGCTTCCAGCCCCAAGGCAGGCCGATAAGGCCGATGGGAAGACATGGCCTCAACAACATCGGCCACGCTTAATATCCTTGATTCGAGATGAATTTCCTCCCCAGCTAGACCCAGCGGATAACCTGAGCCATCCATCCTTTCATGATGCTGAATAATTATATCTCCTATTTTTTTGGGTAAGTCAGTTTCTTTAATAATATCAAAACCAAATCGAGGATGAGATCTGATCATACTTATTTCATAATCGTTTAACCGGCCTGGTTTGGTGAGGATTTCAACAGGGATATAAATTTTACCAATGTCATGGATTATCCCGGCCAATCGGACGTTCAGAATTTGTTCTTCTTCAAGTCTCATTTCCTGAGCTATTCTTGAGGCTAATTGAGCCACCCGCCGTTGATGCCCGGCCGTGTAAGGGTCTCTCATTTCAATGGTCACCGCCAGGGCTTGAATAGTCATCTCCATCGTTTTTCTTAATTTCTGGGCTTGAAGCTCCACTTCCAACTCTAATCTCTTTCTTTCCGATTCTTCTTGGTGGGCATGGATTTTAAAAGCTAGCAAATCAGCTAGCCCTGCTAACACTGAAAACTCATTATCATGAAACTTTTTCTCTTCAGAGGAATAAAGATTTATCAAACCATAGATTTTTTGCTGATAAACGAGTGGAAAACAAACTACTGTCTGTAATCCTAACTGCGATAATAACTCGGCCCACTCCCGGTTTTTTTTCTTCATCTGAGAAACAGAAGCTAAAATGGGTTGAGCTTTGAGTAAGGCCTCCCTTTCCGGAGTTAAAAGAGAATGAAGATTATTGACACTTAAAAGGGGCACTTGATCATACTGAGGACTCGAACTAGCAATAGCCCGGGGAATGAGAAGCTTTTTTTCATCTTCCCAAAGCCCTAGCCAAATTAAGTCATAGGAATCAAGATCATGAATGATCTCACATGATTCTTGGAGAAAGCAATCAAAATCGCCAACTTGACTAATTATTGTGGAAAAGCTTCGCCAAAGAACTGATTCTTTTGTTTCTTCTAGGTGATCTGCAGGCTTACGATTAGAAAAGAACAATCTCATTTGATCACCAGAAGAAAACATCTTTCTCATTTTTTCATTAATGTTAGTCGAAGATTAACTTAAAAAATTGATAAATTCTTTATGAATTCTTATAGATTTGAAAAATTTTCCAAGTTATAAAGGGCAAATGAGAGTAAAGATTATTAAAAAAGTAATGACTCAAGGAAGATGGGCTTTGGGTGGCGAATTCAAAGCCGGACACAAATAAATTAGACACCAATAAATGTGAATAAATAGTTATTAGATCCTCAGCTAGACGTTCTTAGGAAAACACCTTTAACGCGATTTTTGATTCTTTCTTATTTTCTCTCCCCACCTACTGCTTGAGCCGGTAGAAGTTCCACCATTTTTTTACTCAACGACCTAAATCTTTTAGAAATAACAGCGGCAATCTGCATCATAACCTTGTAACCCAGATGATTATTGATTTTAAATATTTTGCGCAGAACTTCACCATTGATGGCCACTAATTCACTGTCAGCTACTGTCCACGCGCCTGCTGTAAAAGTAAAAGGATTGGTTACGGCTGACCACCCAAATATTTCTCCGGGCCCAACTACATCTATCGTAATTGGCATAAAACCAGCTGCTTTTTTTAATCGGATTTCCACTCTCCCTTTTAAAACAAGATACATTTTCATGGCCAACGAATCCTCTTCAAAAACTCTGGTATTGGCCTTAAACTTTTCTAATTTAGCAATACTCTGAATATTTTCCAGCTCGGCATCGGTTAAACCTTTAAAGATGTCGAACTTCCTTAAAGTAGCTAAATCAATCATTTTCCCTCCTTTTTAAAAGCCAAGAAAAAGCTTCCCGCCTCTTCTTTAAAAATTAATATTCTTGGGGCAAGGTTTTCAGTTTGGCCCAAGAATAAACAGGACCATCTTTACAAATATAGTGAGGTCCAATGTTACACCGTCCACATTTACCAATCCCACACTTCATTTTATTTTCTACGGTGGTATAGATCTGGTTGTCTTGAAATCCCAATTCTTGAATGGTTTTGATAACAAATTTTATCATTATTGGAGGACCACAGGTGATAGCGATCGCATTATCGGGAGAAGGTTTCTTATCGGCTACATTTTGGGGCACAAAACCAACAAACTCTGTCCACCCAGGTTCTTCCACGTCAATGGACAAATAAACAGGCAGAGTATCTTTTAGTTTCCTCAGCTCGTCCTTAAACACCAGGTCACTCGAAGTACGAGCCCCATAAAAAAGGCTCAACTGGCCATAATCATTTTGTTGACGGAGAGCGGTTTGCAAAACTGACCAGATCGGCGCCAAACCAATCCCCCCACCGATAAAAATCAAATTCTTGCCTGTCCATTGCTCAAGGGGAAATCCATTCCCGTAAGGCCCGCGAAGACCCACTATACTTCCTTGCTCCATTTCATGGAGAGCAGAGGTCACTCGGCCCATTTTCAAGACACTGAATTGGAGATAGTCTCTTTCTAGAGGACTGGAAGAAATGGAGATCATCGACTCTCCCTTCCCGAGCACAGATATCATCGCGCATTGGCCACACTTAAAATCAAATCGATGACCGTTAAGAAGTTGCATCCGGAAGCTCTTTATGGGTCTACTACCTCCCACCTCTTCTTTAATGGTTACAATCCGGGCTAATTGAGGCAAATAAGGATTATCCTTCATGGCTTTCCACCCTATTTAAAATATTGACAATATCAATCCCCACCGGGCATTTCGAGACACAGCGTCCACACCCAGTGCACATAATTTCACCATATGTTTCCACAAAATAAAGAAATTTGTGCATTATTCTTTGCCTTAAGCGCGAGGACTTATCCGGCCGGGGATTATGTCCTGAGGAATGCATAGTAAAATCCGGGAACTGGCAGGTATCCCAAACACGAACTCTCTTGCCTTGGAGGGGAACTGGAGAGGCAAGCTCATCAGCAATATCAAAACAATGACAAGTAGGACATAAATAAGTGCAAATTCCACATTTCAAACAACGAAAGGACTCAGTTTTCCAAATTTTATCCTCAAAAAGATGATGAAGCACACCGGCCTTCTTTTCTGCTTCATGAATTTCCAGATTAAACATCTCCTGGGCTTTTTTCTCTCGTCGGAGACGGTCCTGCCGGTCTTGGTCATTTGGTTCGGCGAAAAACTCCCAACCCAGTTCAACTAACTTCTCTCCCTTGGGGGTTAAAACTTCCACAAAGTATTTCCTTCCAATATCACTGAGCAAGATATCCATACCTTGAGTGGAGAATGGCCCTCCTCCAACCGAAAGGCAAAAACAATTATCCCCAGGAAGAGGATAGCAACTCAAGCCAACTACGTAAAGTTGATTTTTCCGTCGCTCAAAATAAATGTCGGGAGAACTTTCACTAAAAATCTTGCTGAGCAAAGCCACTCCTCGAGCATCGCAACCCCGCACCCCAAAAACAACTACTTCCTTCTCCTCCGGTAAGACCTCTTGGATATGGGGCCCGCCGTTGCGATTATCCTCAAAATTGAAAAGCACCTCCCGGTTAGGAAGCACAACCTTTTTTAGGGGCACATTAACTTGAGTATAATCCTCAGGCAAGCTATCTAGGTAAGTAACCTGATTAAATTCCCAATGATCATTTTCCTTGGTAGGAGCATAACAATCAAACGCCGATAATTTCCCCACCCATTTGCCTAAATCTGACTTTTTTAATATCTTTTCCATGGTCTCACCATATAAAATCCTCAGGATCAGTTTCCTGGAAGGTAGAGAGAAGAGAGGGAGCCTGACTGTCTGTCCCGGCCACATAATTGAAAAGACGTAAGGCTTCCCTCTCTAATTTTTTGTTGAGCAGACGAATAGAAATCCCCTCCGGACAGACCCTCTCACATTCCCCGCAATCAACACACCGGCCGGCCAAATGAATCGCCCGAACAAGATGATAGACAAAATTCTCCGATAAAAGAGGAGATTTTTCAATCCATTTTATTTTCTTAGCTTTTTCTTCAGCGGTAGTGGTTGGTTCAACCGCAAAACTTATGGGATCAACCACACACTCAGCACAATAACACATGGGGCAAACCGACCGGCAAGCATAACACCTTAAACACCGGGCCATTTCTTCTTCCCAAAACTGACGCCTTTTCTCGAGGGAAAAACTTTCCAACTTCTCTACTTGGGCGTACGGAGCAGGCGGTGTTTTCTTAATCTTTTCCCCATAAAAATAGTCAAAAACAACAGGGAAATTATACTGGCATTCCAAACATCGATCCGCCAACACTTCTTGAGGATCAAAAATCCGGCGTTCACTATTAACTACCACAACAATATTTCCATTATCACCAAAACGTATTTCTCCGGCTTGTTGTCCATGAAGTAAATGGGTAATCTTTCGACGATCAACAACCCCGCTGTTTTCACAGGACACCCCTAGGAGAACAACTTCTTCGCGGTTAATAAATTTCTCTTGGAGAAGAACATTTATCGCTCGACTATCACATCCTTTCACCATCACGGCTAAGGGCCTTTTATCTGGTTCTTTTTGCTTAGCTTGTTCTTTCTTTTCTTCGACAACAAAAAGAGCTAGATTATGCACACAGGTAGGGTCCCAAACGAGTTGCTCAGCTCTCTCTGCTTCTTGAATAAGGTAAGGAATCGCCCAGCCTCCTCTTGTTCCGGGAACATAGCCCACTACTCCCCGAACCTTTCCCTTCTCTAACAGCCGTTTAGCTTCTTGCCTAACATCGCTAATTTTCACCATCAGAGCGACCTCCTTAAGTATGTCTGAGGACCGAGGGGTTTCAATTGGGCCACAAAATCTTTGATAATCTGGGTAAATTTAACTCCTTCGGCCGCTGAGACCCAAGACATCTGGAATCTTTCAGGTTCAAGACCTAGGTAAGGAAGCAATTCCTTCAACAAAGCCATTCGTCTTCGAGCATACATATTACCCTTAATATAATGACAATCCCCAGGATGGCATCCAGAAACAAGCACTCCATCTGCTCCTAGATTAAAAGCAGAAAGGATATAAATAGGGGAGACACTTCCTGAGCACATCACGGTGATGGGGATAACATTAGGGGGATATTCTAATCGCGAAACTCCGGCCATATCGGAGCCGGCCGAAGAACACCATTTACAAAGAAAAGCCACAATTCTTGGTTCGTGATCCTTGTTCATCTCAACCCTCCTAGATAAACACCCAGCATGTCATAAATTTGAAGATGGGTTAAGTTCTTGACTTCAATAGCTGCCCGTAAACAAGTGGCTGCGCAAGTACCACAACCTTCACAGAGGACCTCATTAACTTCTGCTTTGTCCTCGTGAAGCGAAATAGCCGAGAAAGGACAAACCTCAACGCACATACCACATCCTGTGCAAAGGGACTTATTCACCCGGGCAACAAGTGGCGAATGGAGCAACTCTGGCTGCGAAAGAATAGAAACTACTTTAATAGCTGCTCCTCCTGCCTGAGATACGGTATCAGGAATGTCCTTGGGAGCTTGGGCTACTCCAGCCAAGAAAACCCCGGCCGTCAAGCTTTCCACCGGACGCAACTTGGGGTGAGCTTCGGCAAAAAATCCATCCGAATCCTGAGCCACTTTCAAGAGTTTAGCCAGTTTTTCTGCTCCAGATGAAGGCCGAATGGCCATGGCTAGAACGACCATGTCGGCTCTAATCTCAATATCTTGACCAGCCAGAGTATCCACTCCCCAGACCACCAACTTGCCATTTTCTTCAAAAACTTTAGAGACCTTTCCTCGAAGATAAAGAACACCTTCTTCTTCCATGCTGCGGTTAACAAACTCCTCATAACCTTTACCGCCCGCTCGAATATCAATGTAAAAGACATAAGCTTGACCATCATGGACATGATGCTTGTAAAGTTTGGCGTGTTTAGCCGTATACATGCAGCAAATCCGGGAACAATACTTATTATGGAGCTCGGGATCGCGCGATCCGGCACACTGGATAAAAACAATTTCTTTAGGTTCCATATGGTCAGAAGGCCTGAGAATTTTGCCCCTCGTAGGTCCCGAAGCAGAAAGTAGGCGCTCAAATTGCAGTCCGTCCAAAACATCAGGATACTTACCGTATCCATATTCGGCCATGTTCTTTTTGTCATAAAGGTCATAACCGGTAGCCACCACAACCGCTCCTACTTTTTCTTCAATCACTTCAGGTTGCATATCAAAATTGATCGCCTTCGGTTCACAGACATCCCAGCACTTGCCACAAGCAATGGGGAGGACCCCCGGGCAAGCTTCGATGTCCAAAGTATAGGTGGCCGGAATTGCTTGCGGGAAGGGAATATAAACTGCCTTTCTTCCGGTTAATCCTAAATCAAACTCGTTGGGAACGACTACCGGACAAACCTGGGAGCACTCATCACACAGGGTGCATTTATCTGGATCTACATATCTCGGCTTTTGGAGTATTTTTGCCTGAAAATTCCCGACGTAACCGCTCACTTCCTGAACTTCACTATAAGTGTAGAGCTTAACTTTGGGATGTTTAGATACTTCAACCATTTTCGGGGTTAAAATGCACTGCGAACAATCAAGGGTGGGAAATGTTTCCGATAGCTGAATCATGTGGCCTCCGATGGAAGGATTTTTCTCCACCAGAACAACTTCAATATCACTATTAGCTAAATCCAAAGCGGTTTGAATCCCTGCAATTCCTCCCCCAATAATCAAAGCTCGTTTGGTTACCGGAACCTTTATGGGCTGGAGGCGCTCATTCCAACGAATTTTCTCGACCACTCCTTCAGTTATCTTTATTGCCTTCTCGGTAGCTTTCTCTTTGTCTTTATGAACCCAGCTACATTGCTCGCGGATATTAGCAATTTCGCATTCAAAGGGGTTTAAGCCAGCCGATTGAGCGGCTCGACGGAAAGTTGATTCATGGAGGTTAGGTGAACAACAGGCTACTACAACTCCATCTAGCTTTTTCTCCATGATCTTCTCGATAATCATATTCTGGCCTGGGTCAGAACACATGTAGACGTAATCGACTGCATATTCAATTCCAGGGTACTGGGAAAGTTCCTTGGCCACCGTTTTGACATCGACTGTGCCGGCAATGTTAATCCCGCAATGACAAACAAAAACTCCAATTTTTTTACGCATTAACCCTCCTTAAAATAATTTCCCCATATCCAAAGCCAAATAATGACTCCTTTCCTAAAAAACGATCAGGTGCGACCGCTATGTCCCGATGAAAAAATTAAATAAGGATAATGAATAAGAAGGAATAACTTGGAAGTCACCAACTCTCTCCAATAAGCGTTCTTCTTCATCCTGATATAAAAGAACCAGACTTTTGACTAGGCTCGAAGTGAAAAACCCACCCTTTCTCCCTTGCTGTTTTTCCCCTTCTGGCTGAGAAAAAATACAAATCAATTCGTTAGCAAATAATATATTATTTATCAATGTAATATTTTAATAATCAATTTAATTATTAATGTCAATAGATAATTTATTAATTTAACAAACTAATTTCTGAAATATTATTTCCCTCACCGCCAATGAATATCTTTGGAGGCAGGAAAAATTGTCATTCCTCTAACTAGGCCATATTCGTTCAAACCCTCAGTTCCACCTTAAGCTGTTTTTTCTCTTTTCTAGCATAATCTTAACCAAGACGCAGGAGAGCAAAGACCGCTAGGACAGAAGAGAATTCAAGGTTAAAAAGAATATCACTAATCTAAGGAGGCCTTATTCTATTTATCGAGTTCCATCTTATTTATCGAGCCTCATCAAATTCATCGGGCGTTTCCCTATTTAGCGGGCCCCATCTTGGACATCAGGCCACATCACATTTATAAGGACGCATCCTATTCTTCGGGACACATCCTATTTTTCAACGAATGAACACTTAAAATTGAAAGAGTAATTTATTCTATCCTTAAAAAGAGGGGTAAGTTTAATTCCTCTGGCTTTATCGATAACCAAGATTAGCTGCTGAAGTAAAAACCAACTTTGAGCTTAATCCAGCATGGTTTTGCGGGAGCCGAAAAATTTTTGAAACCAGGATTTTACATCTCCTGTATATTTTTTGGTTAAGATAAGAGCCCCCTCCGTCTCCCGGGCAATCTGGACTGGTAAATCACCAAATAAAGCCCGGCGAACTAATCCTTCTTCCGGAGCACCCATGATAATCAAATCATGATGCTGGGTTTCAGCCAGGATTGCTTCACCAATTCGCGAGATTCGCTTCACGACTATTTTATAGCGGCTAGGATCAATCTCTTCTCTTAATTTATCCAACTCATCTTGATAATGGTGGATAATTTCCTGCGTATCTTCGCGGTGGGTGGCATGAAAGAGAACAATGGGAGCTTTCTTCTCGATAGTTAAAGCTTCTGCCAGTTTCAAAGAAAGAAGAGCATACTTGAGATTGCTGACGGGGATAAGTATTCTTTCTATCTTCATCTCTTGCGATGGAGCCCGGCAGACCAAAGCAATATCACAGACAGTATTAAGAACTATCTCGTCTAATATGGTGCCAAAAACACGATCTTTGGCCGGGACCTCCCCTTCCCATCCGAGGATCATCAAGTCAATCTTTCTTTGTTCACAAGTCTCAATAATCGCTTTAGGAATATTATGGGTTAGCTTAATTAGCGAATGGACAGGTACTTCCTCCCTCTCGGCCAAGACAACTGCTTTATTTAACAAATTGCGGGCTTGGTCGAGATATTTTCTTCCTTCACTAGGGGGAAGCTGGGCCGGGACGCCAATGACATGAAGGTTGGTAATGTCAGCATCATAAGCTTTGGCTATTTTAATGGCGAACTGTTGCAATTGGTTCACTGTACTTTCGTTAGCCACTGGCACCAAGATATGAAAATGGCAGGGATCCAATCGAAAAACAGCTCTTTCGGCATGAACAATTGGCGCTGCCTTGGCCTCAAATTCCTTCTTCCGAGAATAAAAATAATAAAGGGCAATGCCCATTAATAAGTAACCCACGCAAACCCAAATACCTAAGGGCCGGTAGAAAAATAAAAATACAGCCAGCCCTAAGTTCAACAAGGTGGCCAGTAAAGGCAGATAAGGAAAAAAAGGAACTTTGAAACCTCGATCAAGATCAGGTCGATTTTTCCTTAAGTTTATCACCGCCAGGTTGACAAAAATAAACAGAATCAAAAACATGGCATCGGTGGCACTGGCAATATCCTCGATGGGCAAGGCCACCGCCATTAGAATAATCAGTGCTCCCGAAAAGAAAATAGCCATGTGAGGAGTTCTTTTTTTCTTATGAATTAAGCCAAAAACTCCCGGAAGATTATGATCACGGCCCATGGCAAAACTAACCCGAGAAGAAGAATAAATAGTGGCGTTAAGAGCAGACATAGTTGAAAACAACCCCCCAATCAAAAATACAATCCTTCCTACTTTCCCGAGCATAAAGTGCTCAGCCGCCTCAATCATCGCCAATTCACCTTTTTGTCCCAGATACATCCAAGAAGGTTGTCCTTCAGGTGGAACAACTGCCCCTAAGGCCACAAAAGCAACCAAAATATAAATAGGCACCACGATCACTAAGGACAAGAATATTGATCGGGGAATATTCCGTTTCGGGTTTTTTACTTCTTCCCCGCATTGAGCAATAATTTCGTAGCCTTCAAAGGCGATAAAAGTTAAACCCATGGCCATGATTATTCCCAATGGCCCTTTTTGAAAAAATCCCTCAAAGTGGCCCGTCCAAGGTTCCTCAAGTCGGCCGAAAAATATGGCGTAGAGGCCAAAACCAATAAATAAGGCAATGATCACAATTTTCAAAATTGTGACTAGGCTCTCAGCTTGCCCGGTTTCTTTGGCCCCGCGATAATTGATGTAGATAAAACAAATAACGACTATAACCGCCGTGAACTTAGCCGCGGCAGTATGGGTTTCCGGGCCAGGAAGAAAAGAGGTAATTTTAGCCAGGTCGAGACCAGCTATTTTAAATAAATCATAAGTAAAAGCTCCAAAGGCTACGGAGTAAAGACTGCAAGCCACCGCGTGGGCAAACCAGCTAATCCAGCCGGATAGAAACCCGTTGGGTTGGGGAAGAGCTTCTTTCACCCATAGATATCCTCCCCCCGCTTCAGGATAACAGGAACCCAACTCGGCATAAGCCATCGCTGTTAACGAGGTAACGAGGCCATTAAAAGCAAAGACCAGCAAGAGCGCCGGGCCTGCTACTCCAGCAGCAATTCCGGTAAGAACAAAAATTCCAGCCCCAATCATTGCCCCCACGCCAATCATGGTCACATGAAGCAAGCTCATATCCCGGGCCAGCTCGGTGACCGGAGCTCTTTCTTTATTCCTAACCATAATAAGAAAAAATCTCCTTCGTCCCAGTTTAAATCTTCATCTTTAATAAACGCAAGTAAAATATAATCTGATCTTAAGATTGTCAACTCTGCCTGAAATCGAAGAAAAATTCAGCCCTGGCCTTAGAGCTACATTTAGAATGAGAGGAATTTGACTAAAACCTGAAACAATAAAGAAAAAAAATCACCAATTAACCTGGAAAAACAATTTTAAAAGTTGTTCCATAGCTGGTATCTATGGTTAATTTGCCGTTTATTTGAGCAGTTAATGAGTTAACCAACATTAAACCTAAGCTTTTCGGAGCTTCCTGATCAAAATCACTCGGCAAGCCAACTCCTGAATCACAAACTTCAAGGGAAATCTGATCTTGATTTTCCCGCTGTAACCGAATAATGATCTCCCCAATCTTTTTCCCTGGAAAAGCATACTTAATAGCATTGGTCAGTAATTCATTAAAAATCAATCCACAAGGAATGGCTCGGTTAATATCTAATTCTATTTCCTCGAGAAACGTTTTAAGCTCAATCCCTCTTTCTTTGATTCCAAAAGCAGTGCTTAATTCCTGAGCAAAATCACGAATGTATTGAGTAAAAACCACCCGGGTTAGGTCATGAGATTGGTACAACTTTTCGTGAACAAAGGCCATGGCCATTATCCTGTTTTGGCATTCCCGAAACATATTTACTAACCGGCTATCTTCTTCAGAAGAAATTTGTAACCGGAGAAGACTGACGATAATTTGCAGGTTATTTTTCACCCGATGGTGGATCTCTTGGAGAAGAATTTCTTTTTCTTTCAGCGACTTTTGGAGCATCTCTTCTGCCTTTTTCCGAGCAGTTATATCCCGAACAAATTCAACTACTCCTTCTATCTTTCCCGTAACATGGTTACGGAGAGGATAACTAAAGAGTTCAATCCACTCCACCGAAGAACCTTTAAGACCAGGCACAATATCTTTTTCTGTTTTCCCGGACTCCATACACCGGAGCGAAGGACAAGGGTGGCATGGCTGGGATTTATTGTGATACGCCCGGTAACATTTCTTCCCGACTAAGGGAAGCATAGATGCATACCACTCTTCCATCACCTGATTGGTCTTAATAATGTTTAGGTCTCGATCTAGAACACTGATCCCATCCTGAATACTGGATAGAACATTGCCTAGGAAAGCCTCGCTTTGGCGGAGAGCTTCCTCTGATTCTTTCTGGTGAGTAATATCTTCGATGGCTCCTTCATAACGAACAACCTTGCCTTCATCATCCCGAATAGCCCTGGCGGTTATCTTCACCCAAATAATTTGGCCATCCTGGCGCTTAAAACGGGTTTGATATCCATAAACCACTCCTTCTTTTTCCAAGCGAGCTTTGAAATTCTCTCTTTCCTGGGGATCTACATAGACGTCAAAAGACTTTGTCTTCATGCAACTTTCCCGGTCCGGAAAACCCAAAATCTCGACTAAGGCCCGATTAACATCGAGAACCTTGCCGTCGGGTGTGGTGCTATAAATACCGATAGGCATGTGAGTAAACAGCTCTTGATAATGCTTCTGAAGCTGACGGAGAGCATCTTCGGCCCTCTTGCGGGCACTGACATCTCTAACAATAGCTAAAACGTTTTTCTTGGAATCTATTTCAACCAAACTTAAGCTTACTTCAGCTTCAAATAACGAACCATCTCGGCGACAATGAGTCCAGGGAAAAAATTGCGGTTGTCCGGCAAAAGCAGCCTTTATTTTTTGCAGCGCTTTCTTTGAAGATGGCAAACCATCTGGTTGAAAAGGGGGTGAAAATTTCTCATAGGGAGTCTCTCCAAGAAGATCTCCCCGCTGACAGCCAAACATCTCAGCAGCTTTTTGATTGCAATCAATAAACCGGTCATCCTCCATAACAAAAATGGCATCATTAGCCGATTCAAAGAGAGCTTTGTTACGAACAGCACTTTCTTTTAAACTAGCTATTTCTTGTTGCAAAGCCTTTATCTCTTTTTTTAAGCTATTTAACTGTTTCTGTTTTCTCTCCTCGGGAATCACTGTTCTCAATCCTTTTTAATTAGCCCTAAGATTCAAAGATACAAAACTTAAAATATCTTCTCCTCCTCATTAATCAAAGCCATAGAATAATCTTCTGGGTAATATCCCTTCTTATAAAATAAATAAAAATGGACTATCTCCCTTCACTTTCTTAATGAAACTTCGAGTACTCTGCCCACTAAATAACCAAAAATCATCACTCCGACAATAAAAAGAATCTTATGGGCCGAAAAATGCCAGAATAAAACTTTAATTTGAACATAATCTCTATTCTGAGCCAGAACTATCACGATAATAATTAATAATACTATTACTCCTATTAAGCTCTTATGCCTTTTCATTGTTGAAGAAACTCCCATTTCCCATTTACTCCCCTACATCCTGGCGGAATTTATCACATCACCGATACCCTGTCAAGAAGGTAAAATCACTCTGTGTGGTTACTATTTTAAGATGACCTATGTAATTACTAATCGCCCCCTAATAATTGGGTAGCGATTAATTTCTAGCTATGGAGATATGACCCCCATTTATATTCAATCCCTAGCCAAGATTACCTGAAAAATGGCTTCATTGGCGGCCACAGGAGTCAATCATTAAGGCTAACTTTCTCCTTTTATTTGGCCGGAAAGGCTTTTCTTTTATTTCTAACAAACCTCATTGGCATCAATCTGGCCGGGGTGGTTACTTTCCTTATCCAAGGTGTCCGCCCCCTTACTTGATGAGAAGAAGCCAAAGCAAAAAGTCAACTAACCTAGCCCTTGTTACCTGGATAATTCTTCTGATAATCCTCTTAGTAATTATCTATTTAGGTTGAAGTTCATTCTATCCTGATAGAACAGTAAACCTTAATTAATAATAATCACCATAACCACTATAGATAAGCTGACTAGAATAAGGGAGTTTTAAGTAAAAAAGCTAAAGAAAGAGCACCTCAAAGATTTTCCTCTCTAAACCACATTTAAGTTTATATTATGTTTGATGGTGTTTTATGATGCAGTTCCATGTTAGATGGGTAGTAGAGATTTTTGAAAGGCATTAAATAATGACACCATCAATCATAGACATCAAAAATTATAAGGACAAAAAACGCAAATAAACTTACTGGTTCCATTCTGGCTTTTAGACTTGCCGCCCTCTTAGAGAGAGCTCTGGGTCTAAGCATAATCTTTCTTAATTTGCTTTTAGAAGCCTCCTTAGAGAAAATATAATCTAAAATTTTTCACTTAAGGAAAGATTCTCTGGCTCAAGAGAAAACGCCTTTTTTATTTGTTGAAAAAAGAGAAAAAAAAGTAATAATTAGTTTTAATGATGTCAAATTCATCTTCTGAAGAAAAAAAAGTAATTCGAATTTTTGCCCTTGCCTCCTTTCTCAATGATTTTGGTTCAGACATGATCTATCCTGTTTGGCCGCTTTTCGTGACTGAGGTGCTTAAGGCCAACATGTCTGTCCTCGGGTTTATCGACGGATTAGGTGAAGCGATTGTTTCTCTTTCGCAAGCTCTATCTGGGTATATCTCCGATCGAATCCAGCGTCGTAAAATATTTATCTGGATCGGCTACTTCCTCGGGGCTCTCTCGCGAATCGGATACGCTCTTTCTCCAACTTGGAAACATCTCATCCCTTTTCGGGTGATCGATCGAGGGGGAAAAATCAGAAGCGCTCCTCGAGATGCCATCATTGCCGAAGCCTCAACTGATGCCAACCGGGGGCGAAACTTTGGGCTCTTAAGAGCAATGGATCATCTAGGAGCCGTAGCCGGCATTTTAACCTGCCTTCTTCTCATTAATCTTCTCGGCTACCGCCAACTTTTTATGCTCGCCGCCCTGCCGACTCTTATCGGAACAATTGTTATTCTTAGGATGATTAAAGAAAAAAAACCAGAGGGGCGCCGCCTATATAAAGGATACGACTTCCGCCATTTAGACTTTAACCTGAAAATTCTTTTTACTTTAAGTGCTCTCTTTGCCCTGGCTTCCTTTAGTTATTCTTTTCTTTTAATTTTCGCCCGGGAGTTTGGGTTTAAGACCTCTTTAGTTCCTGTTCTCTATTTGATTTATTCTGTCTTTGCTTTTTTAACCTCGATTCCTTTTGGCCGCTTGGCGGACAAGATCGGCCGGAAAAAAGTGCTCTGGATGGGGTATGGAATTTGGGTAACAGTTTGTCTGGTTTTTCTCCTCGGGCAAAGCAAACTAATTTTAATCCTGGGCTTTATTTTTTATGGAACTCATAAGGGAGCACTAGAACCTGTGAGTAAAACTCTGGTGGCTGAACTTGCCCCCCCGCAATTCAAAGCTAGTATCTTAGGGGCTTTTCAAATGGTTGTCGGGCTTTGTGCCCTCCCTGCTTCTCTGGTCGCCGGCCTTCTTTGGGATAATTGGGGAAAACTAGCTCCTTTTACCTTATCCTTACTCTTAACCTTAGTCGCGATGATTCTTCTTTTCCTAGTCAAAGAAAAGCCCCGTGATTTAGCCTCGGCATCTCCAGGTGGTGCTGGATAATAGAAAAGATACATCAGGGTTCCTCAATACAATCTTATCTGCCCGGCAGCTGGGCTTTTTCTGGAAAAAGCCCAGTATTTATGGAAAAGATTATGGCCCTTCCTGGGAAATATTTTTATAAATTTTATTCTACAGAGATCTTTATTCCGGGTAAGTTGCCGATGGTCACGGTATGGGTACCGGGTTTCTCAATTTTACAGGTAAAGCTTAAATTTCTGCTTTCTCCTGGCTGCAAGCAGACCTTCTTTGATTTAAGGCACTTACCATCAACATAAAGTTTTACATCTCCCTCTTCCAGTTCGCCAGTTCCAATGACTGTAGCCTTTACCTCAAAAGGTTCAAGTGCTTTAACTTTGTCCTTGGTGACCATGAGATTATTGTAATTAAATTTGGCCTTAACGGGAGCAGTTACTTCAAAGGTATCTCTAAGGACGATATCCTCTGAAGACTCACCAATCATGACTTCGAATGTTCCTGGTTCAACTATGGTCTCTAAGTTGTCATCCAAGAGGCTTAAATCATCCGGCTCGAGCTCAAACTCCACTGTCTTGGCTTCCCCTGGCTCCAGAGTCACCCGTTTAAAACCTCTCAACTGCTTGAGCGGAACAGCCACACTAGCCTCCACATCTCTCAGATACATTTGAACCACTGC
>DQWD01000273.1 GCA_011042725.1 Candidatus Aminicenantota bacterium
ACGGGAGGAAGTCACCATTGCTTCTTTACTGAGGCAAGTTGGTTATGACACCTGCTTTGTAGGCAAATGGCACCTGACCGAATTCGACAGACCGGAGAAGGGGCAGCCTGATCCCGGAGATCATGGTTTTGATCATTGGTTCGGCACGGTCCTCAACGCCTTCGAAGGGCCGGAGAATCCCAAGAAGTTTTACCGCAATGGTAAACCCACAGGACCGCTTAAAGGCTGGTACTGCGACCTCGTCACTGAAGAGGCGATCAGTTGGCTCAAGCACCGCAAACGACCGGAAAATCCCTTCTTTCTCCTGGTCTGCAGCCATGAACCTCATACTCCCCTTGATCCTCCTGCCTCTTATGCTCAAAGATTCGACAAGGATGAAGTGGACCGGCTGGAAGATACCATTGCCTACGGCCGTGTGCCCCGCCCGGAGAAAAAAGATATTGAAGGGAATAAGAAATATTATTACGGAACCGTGGCCCAGCTGGATGCGGCATTCGGCCGGTTAATGGCGGCCGTCGACAAAATGGGACTACGGAACGACACCCTGGTTCTTTTCACGTCCGATAACGGCCCTGAATATCCCGTGAATTTCATGGAATCGAAGGGTAAGTGGGACGATCCCCTCCGCGATCGCTGCTTCGGAACGCCTGGACCTCTGCGGGGAATGAAGCGCTTTACCTACGAGGGAGGTCATCGAGTGCCCGGGATTGTCCGCTGGCCCGGACACACCCCGGCAGGATCCGTAAGCGACGCGCTCATAAACGGCACCGATATTTTTCCCACTCTCTGCGAGCTGGTCGGAATTCCCTTGCCTGAGGATCGAACCATCGACGGTGAGAGCGTGGTCCCTGCCCTGTTGGGAAAGCCTTTGAGGCGCAAAAAACCCGTATGCTGGAGCGCGCCGTTGCATGAATACGAATTCGTGCCGCCACTCGCCCTGAGACATGGGAATTACGTGCTTTTGGCCTGGTTCAACGCCAAACCTTCCGAACAGCTCTGGATGGACTGGATCAAAACCGCTGGCCCGGTGAGTTATGAATTGTATGACTTAAGACAAGACATGGGCCAGGTTGAGGATCTTTCCTCCAAGATGCCGGGCAAGGTCAAGGAATTGGCCGCCGAGATGGACCGCATATGGAAAGATATCCAGGCTGAGGCGCCGGTATGGCCGGAGTGGAAAGCTAAATAAGCGGGTCGCTAAGCTTACGGGCTCCGCAAGACAAGGCTCGATTCAAGGTGACCTTTTTAAAAAAATTGGAAAAATTGGTGACAGCTTACATATTTACCTGATTTTTAAAGGCGATTTAAAGTTGTCGACATCTGGTCAATGCACTTGGATGAAAAACCGGGGACATAATAAATTAGTTTTTTTCCCTTCTTAGAAGAATAATATTTTTTGACGTGGCCAGCTCCTTTGAATATAATAAACACTAATTCTCCGAGCTTTCGGAGCTAAAGCTCTCTTCGAGCCAGGCTCGGAAGCCGAAAGGGTTAGGCGGGAAACGGCTTAGCCTCCCGGAAAGGAAAGGAGTTAGTTGTGATTTGGGAAATTTTTTGCCCTCATAGCATTTTTCTTTTCTCCAAAGCAATTAAATTTTTAAATTGGCTAATTCGTGGAGCTCGAGCTTCATCAACTAATCCCTTCCTGTCAGGAGAGTCATCCCCAGCCCTTCCTTCACCCTTCTCTTCCCTGAAAATAGCAACAAAGGGGCTGATTTTTTTGGCCACGTTCTCTCTGGTTTTTGTTTCCCGCTGTTCTCGGCCGCAGCCGACAACTACCCTTCACCTCCTCCATGCCGGCTCCCTTTCAGTTCCCCTCAAAAAAGTAGCCCAAGCCTTTGAAGAGAAAAATCCCCAAGTTCGCCTTCTCCTGGAAAGTCATGGTAGTTTGACCTGTGTTCGACAAGTTATTGATTTAGACTACCCAGCTGATGTAGTGGCCCTCTCGGATGCTTCCTTAATTCCGCGTTTTCTCCAACCCGAGTATGCTGATTACACCATTAGTTTTGCCACCAATGAATTGGTCCTTATGTACCGACCAGATAGCCCAGGAGCAAATAACCTAACCACCCACAACTGGATGGACATTCTCCTTCAGCCGCAAGTAGAGTTTGGCCATTCTGACCCCAACTCCGACCCCTGCGGCTACCGGACTTTGCTCGTCTGGCAGCTAGCGGAGAAATATTACCAGCAGCCTGGTCTAGCGGAAAAACTCATTCAGGCCTGTCCCCCGCGCAATATCCGCCCGAAAGAAGTCGACCTCCTTGCCCTCTTGGAAGCCGGGGAGCTGGATTACATTTTCATTTATTTAAGTGTGGCCCGCCAGCATGGTTACCCCTACCTTCGCCTTCCCCCGGAAATAAATCTTGGTTCCTCCGCCCATGATAATTTTTATCGCCAGGCTAGCGTCGAGATAAAAGGAAAAGCACCAGGGGAAACTTTGCTTCAACAGGGCCAAGTGATGATCTACGGATTGACCATCCCCCGCCAGGCTCCTTCTCGCCGCTGGGCAGAGCGACTGGTGGGCTTTATTCTTAGTCAAGAAGGCCAGGCAATTCTTCGGGATAATGGTCTCCAGCCGCTTACTCCCCCCCGGGTGGATTATCCCCAGCGCCTACCATTATCCCTTCAGCCCTTGGTTAAGGAAACCAGAAAGGAGGATTCTGTTCTTCGATGAGGTTCAGGGCTATTTTTGGTTTTCTTGGTTTTTTGCTTGTTTTATTTGTGGCTTTGCCGGTGTTACGGATGGTCTGGGAAGCTGGTGGAGGCCAAATGTTGGAGGTGACCAAGGCGCCGGAAGTCCGCTCGGCTATTTTTCTTACCTTGCGTGCTTCTCTTTGGGCTACTCTTTTGGCCCTCTTTTTTGGTGTTCCCTTAGCCTATTTTCTAGCCCGGGTGGATTTTAAGGGAAAAAAAGTAATTGAAAGTTTGATCGACCTGCCGGTGGTTATTCCCCATACGGCCGCCGGCATTGCTCTGCTTCTGGTTTGGGGCCGCCATTCCCTCCTAACCCGGGCCACTGGCTTGACGGTGGTCGGTACCGAGGTGGGGATTACCCTAGCCATGTTGTTTGTTTCTTTACCTTTTCTGGTGAATGGGGCCAAAGAAGGCTTCCGGCTGGTTGATGTCCGCTTAGAAAATACCGCCCGCACTCTGGGGGCTTCACCTTTTCAAGCTTTCTGGACAGTGGCTCTCCCCCTGGCTAAAAAGTCAATCCTGTCCGGGTCAATTATGATGTGGGCTCGAGGTATTTCCGAATTTGGGGCAGTCGTCATTTTGGCTTATCACCCGATGACGGCATCAGTTTTAATCTTTGAGCGTTTCCAGAATTTTGGATTACAAGAAGCAACACCGGTAGCAGCTCTATTATTAATCGTTAGCCTTGTGGTGATTATCGTTCTTCGGGTTATAGTCGATCGAAATCGGGCAAAAAAAAATGATTAGAAATGAAGACAATGATTAGATTGATTGAAGTGACCAAAAACTTTGCCGATTTTAGTTTGAAAAACATCTCTTTAGAGATTTCCCCGGGTGAATATTTTGTGGTTTTGGGTCCCAGTGGAGCGGGAAAAACGCTTCTTCTCGAACTTTTAGCGGGGTTGCTTGAGCCGGATAAGGGCAGGGTTGAAGGGATTAAGCCAGAGAAAGTGGCCCTTATTTATCAGGATTACATGCTTTTTCCCCATCTAAATGTCCAAGAAAATATAGGCTACGGTTTAAAACTGAGAAAAATTCCTCCTCAAGAGCAGAGGGCAAAATTAAAGAAAATAGCCACTGAATTGGAGATTGAACACTTACTTCAGCGAGCAGTGACTACTCTTTCTGGAGGCGAAAAACAAAGGGTGGCCATAGCTCGCGCATTGATTCTTCAGCCAGAAATACTTCTCCTTGATGAGCCAACAGCTGCCCTCGACCATCGAGTTCGGCGCCAAATCCAGCATTTATTTGCCCGGCTTCATCGTCAGTACCAGCAGACCTTTATCCATGTCACTCATGATTTCGAGGAAGCGCTAGCCTTGGGAGAAAGAATCGCTCTTCTTTTTAAGGGAGAAATTATTCAGGTTGGTTCACCCCAGGATATTTTCCGCTCTCCGGCCTCCAAAGAAGCGGCTAATTTTTTGGGCTATAAAAATGTTTTTTCCGGCCGCATATCCAATCATTATTTTGAAATTAACGGAGTATCTATTTTGACTACGGTCAAAGAGGCCGAAAGAGCACATTGCGTCCTTAATTCTAATGAGATAATTATTTCTCGAAGAAAGTTCAGCTCCTCGGCTCGCAACTCTTTTCGAGGGCAAATTAAGGAAATTTTTCCCCGTTTAGCCACGACCGAGGTGGTTGTTGATATCGGCGTTGATTTGGCGGTGGATATAACCCCGCAGTCTTTCCAGGAGATGCAGTTGAAAATAGGTGATGAAGTCTATGTTACATTCAAAACTACTTCCGTTAAAGTCTATGAGTATTAAACGCATATTTTAAGGTTTATTGATAGGAAAAAACATAAAATAGAGAGGTTAATTAAGGAGTAGATAGAAAAGTTGCCTGGAAAAGAAAAAGTAAAAATAAAAAAGGAGGTTCGGATGATTCCAGTTGAAGAAGCGCAGCGAATTCTTAAAGAAACACCTGTTTTTCCGGCCACCGAAGAGGTGCCTTGCGGAGATTGTCTAGGGCGGGTACTGGCGGAAGATATCTTTTCTACTTTAGATATGCCGCCCTTTAATAAGGCCGCCATGGATGGCTATGCTATCCATTCCGAGGATAGCTCCAAGAAGTTTAAGATTGTGGAGACCATTCCGGCTGGTTATCGTCCCCAGAAAGAGATCAGGTTTGGTGAGTGTGCCAAGATCATGACCGGGGGAATGGTGCCTCGCGGCGCTAACCGAGTGGTGAAGCGGGAAGTAACTGTGGAGCAAGACGGGTGGATGAAAATTGTTGGGGAAGATCCTAACCCTAACCTCTGTTTTCAGGGAGAAGATTTACGTCAAGGTGATCTTGTTCTGAGCCGAGGTACATTAATACGTCCCCAGGAGGTTGCTGTCCTCGCGTCGATGGGTCTCGAGCGGGTAAAAGTTTATTGTCGCCCCCAAGTGGGAATTTTGGCCACTGGTTCTGAGTTGGTGCCTCCAGGAAAGCCGCGATCAGAAGAGCAAATATATGACAGCAATAGTTTTTCCCTGGCGGCGCAAGTGCGTCAGCTGGGTGTAGTGGTTAAGAAGCTAAGTCGGGTAGCTGACGACCAGGATTTGCTGCGTTTTGAGCTGGCGGAATTATTATCAATTAGCGATGTTCTCCTTATTTCGGGCGGGGTTTCTGCTGGCGATTACGATTATGTGCCGACTATCCTTCAAGAATTAGGAGTCAAGATTCATTTTCATAAACTGGCTATTAAGCCCGGCAAACCAACGGCCTTTGGAACTAAAGGAGAAAAAGTAATCTTCGGGGTGCCCGGGAATCCAGTGTCAACTTTTGTTATTTTTGAGTTATTTATTAAACCTTTTCTCTGGCGGATGATGGGACATGACTATCGACCTTTACTCTTGCCCGGAGAATTAACTCAGGAGTTAACGAGAAAAAAGGCGGCCAGGGAAGCCTGGGTTCCGGTCCGCTATCAAGAGGGTAAAGTTTTTCCCCTCCCTTATCATGGTTCCGCCCATATCCATGCTTTAACTCAGGCCAATGGCTTGATTTCCTTCCCTCGGGGAGAAAAAATTATTCGCCAAGGAACCCAAGTTGTTGTTCGACCGATTTAAACGCCGGATCAATTATCTCCGTATTTCGGTAACTGACCGATGTAATTTAAGATGTATCTATTGTATGCCTGAGGAGGGAATTAACTGGCGGAAACCAGAAGAGATTATTTCTTATGAGGAAATTGAACAAGTGGTGGCCGAAGGAGTTAAATTAGGGATTACCAAAATCCGGCTTACAGGGGGAGAACCTTTGGTGAGAAAAGGAATTATTTCCTTGGTGGAGAGATTAAAAAAGATTCCCGGTTTAGAAGAGGTAGCCCTTACTACTAATGGGATTTTACTCGAACAATATGCCTCTTCTTTACGGGAAGCAGGGCTGGATAGAATAAATATCTCGTTGGATAGTCTTCGCCCGGATCGGTATTGCTTGATCACCCGGGGAGGGAATCTAAATCGAGTGTTGCGGGGAATTGAAGCAGCTCGCCAGGCAGGATTCAGGCGGACCAAAATAAATATGGTTCTTATTCCAGGCCTCAACACTGATGAAATGGATGAAATGGCAGAGTTTTGCCGCCGCCATGATTTAATTCTCCAGAGAATTCATCATTACTCGCTTGACGATCATGAAACCTGTTCTTCCCATTTTCAAATCGAGCGACCTCCCCGGTGTGAAGAGTGTAATCGTCTTCGTTTAACGGCTGATGGTAAGTTAAAACCTTGTTTGTTTTCTAATATAGAAATCCCAATTGATCTCGAAAATGTGGCTGAAAGCTTGAAGAAGGCTGTAAAATTAAAGCCTTATCGAGGAACTAAATGTTCTAATCGGGGCAATTGGGAGATAGGAGGTTAACATGAAGTTTACTCATCTTACCCAAGAAGGGAAAGCCAAGATGGTCGATGTCAGTTCTAAACCGATAAGCCGTCGGATGGCTCGAGCTGAAGGAAGGATTAAATTAAGCCCCCAAACTATGGAGATGATTAAGGCTAGTCAATTAAAAAAAGGTGACGTTTTGGCGGTGGCCAGGATAGCGGGGATTAGCGGAGCAAAAAAAACAGCGGACTTGATTCCTCTTTGTCATAATATAGTTCTGGACCAGGTCGGAGTAGATTTTGAACTGGAAGCCGAGGGAGTCAAGATAAAATCTTGGGTAATCTGCCAAGGAAAGACAGGAGTTGAAATGGAAGCCTTGACGGCCGTGGCCGTGGCTGCTCTTACTATTTATGATATGTGTAAGGCAGTTGATAAACAGATGGTTATTGAGCATATTTATTTAACGGAGAAGAAAAAAGATGAAGTTTAAGATTGAAGCAATCTGTATATCTTCTCAGAGAGGAGTGCAAAAGATATCGGTGGGCGAGGCTATGTTGGTGGATAACTACGGGTTTAAAGGTGATGCCCATGCTGGTGATTGGCACCGTCAGGTGTCATTTCTGGCGGCGGAAGATATCGAAGAAATGGAGAAAAAGGGCTTAACTCTTAAGCCTGGAGCTTTTGGGGAAAACATAGTCACTCGCGGCATCGATTGGACACAGGTGACTTGCGGAGGAAAAATTTTTATTGGTGAGGCAGAACTTGAGGTTACTCAAATCGGGAAAGAATGTCATGCTCCTTGTGCTATTTATCATTCGGTAGGATACTGCATCATGCCTGAGAGAGGAGTGTTTGCTCGAGTCATAAAAGGAGGTCGGATCAATGCTGGAGATATTGGTTATTACCGTTTCTGATCGGGCTTATCGAGGGGAATATGAGGATCTTTCCGGGCCGAAGATAAGAGAAATCATCGAGAATAGTGATGTTGAGGCCCGGGTGGAGTTGATGGTAGTGCCTGATGAGCAGGAAAAAGTAAGAGAAGCCTTCTTGAATAACCTGGATAAAGATTACATCCTCACCACCGGTGGGACTGGACTTTCCCCTCGTGATGTCACCCCCGAGGTTACCCAAGAGGTTTGTGAGCGAGCGCTACCAGGAATAAGTGAGATGCTGCGGTTTGAATCCTACCGGGAGACTAAGTTTGCCGTTCTTTCTCGGGGGTATGCTGGGGTGCGAGGCAAAACAATTATCATTAACTTTCCTGGTTCAGTCAAGGCAGTGAGCCTTTGTACTTATCTGATATTGCCCCTCCTTGACCATGCTCAGAAGATGTTGCGTGGCGAAGGTCATTAAATTTAGAATTATATTTTCTTGACAAATTCGATTGTTATCCGTAAAATTATTTACGGATAGGATTGTGAGAAACAACAAAAAAAAAATATGTATAAAAACAGTAAATAAATTATAAATTTAACAGTAAATAAATGTTGATTTTTCAAAGGAAGAAGTTATGAGTTCTGAAGAGGGAGTCCTTTTTCCTCTTCTTAGTCATCAAGGTCCTCAGTCTAAGTTATTTCGCTTCCCCCGGAAAAACAAACAACCTTTCTTTTTTTCTCCTGGGGAGGCTTTTCTTCATTTTAAATTATTTCAAGGAGGTTTTAATGGCCCGGATATTTAAAGTTATGCTGGTGGTTTTAGTGTTGTTGTTTTCCTCTAGCTTCTTTGTGCAGGCTCAAACAACAGAGATTGCAGGTAAAGTGGTTTCCACAGATGGTGAACCTCTTCCTGGGGTGGAAGTGACTATTTCTTCACCCGCTCTGATTGGTGGGCCAAGAAGCTATATTACCGATGCCGAAGGAAAATTTAGGTTTCCTGCTCTTCTTCCCGGAGTTTATGAAGTTCAAGCTCAACTCCAGGGCTTTGTGCCCCAAAAGAAAACGGATATTCGTCTTAGTTTAGGACAGAGATTATTGGTTGATTTTGTTCTTAAAGTAAGCGAGTTGTCCGAGGAAGTTACGGTAACTGCCGAGGCACCACTTATTGATGTGCGCGATTCACAAACGGCCACAACTAATATGCGAACCGAATTTATCCAGAAATTGCCTAACCGCAGTATGACCGGAGCCTTGGATTATGCCCCCGGTAGTTACGATCGTTCAACTTATGGTTCACCGGTTAGTAATTCCAACAAGTACCAAGTTGATGGTGTCTCTGTTAATGACCCAGAAGCAGGAGAAAGCGCTTTTGATCCCGATTATGACTCGTTAGAAGAAATTAATGTTTTGGGTGTGGGAGCCCCGGCTGAATATGATGGTTTTAGTGGAGCAGTAGTAAGCGGAGTAATGAAATCAGGCGGTAATGAATTTCATGGTACGGCCAATCTTTTCTTGCGCCACCCTAGTTTTCATAGTACCAACTGGGAAAAGTATCCCTATCTCATGAGAAAAGCATGGCCTGAGTCCTACCAAGCCAACTTTAATCTTGGTGGTCCTTTTATGAAGGATAAATTATGGTTTTTCCTGAGTGGTCGCTACGGTTACTCTAAAGATCATATTGAAGATTATACCGGCCCCGTTGAGTCATGGAAAGGAGGCCGCTTTGCCCTAAAGTTAACTTGGCAACCCAATCCTAGGGACCGGATTTCTTTGGTGGGGGAAGTAATTCCTTCGAAAATTTTTAATTACGGTACAAGTCCTCTAATGGCTCCCGAAGCAAATACCAACGAACCACATCGTGATACTTACTATCATGCTTACGCTTTGCATATGTTTTCCGATTCAACTTTGATGGAAGTTAAAGTAGGCGGTTTTTATAATTGGGGAGAAAATGAAGTCGACGAAAATGGTGCTCCTGCTCACCTGGAATTAACCAATGAGTATTTAACTGGTAACTTTCCCGAAACTTATTACCGCACCAGCTTCCGGTTAGAAACCAATGTTTCCTTGTCTCATTATGCCGAGGATTTTATCAAAGGTGATCATGACTTTAAGTTTGGGGCTGAAATTGAGTTTTCCAAAGTTCATGTCTCTTATTCTTATCCCGGCGGCAGGTATTACCTGGATTATAATGGTGAACCTTACATTATGGATGAATGGGATGGGGAAGAGGCCCGGCCTAAATATACCCGCCTTGCTGGTTTTATACAAGATTCTTGGGTAATTAACGATCGCCTCACCATAAATCCTGGTGTTAGGATTAATTTTTGGCGCGGCTATGTTCCTGGTACATCAGGGGCAGCTTGGGCTCCTAAATTAGGTTTGGCTCCACGACTTGGACTAACCTTTGACTTGTTAGGTGATAAAACCACCATTCTCAAAGCCCATTATGGAAAATACTATCATGGTTTGATGGTTCAGTGGTTTATGCGCCTCCAGTCTCAAGGGGGTTTCCGAGAATATATTTGGGGACCAGTCTTGGAAGAATGGGAAGAATTACCTCCTGGAACTTATGGTGAACAGTGGATTCTTGATTGGGAAGATGTTTGGGAAAAAGAATATAGTGTTGATCCTGACTTGAAGTTCCCCTTTATGCGCAATTATGTGGTTGGGCTAGAGAGACAGTTGGGGCGAGACATTTCGCTTGGAGCTAGTTTTATCTATCGGACTAATCATGATTTACAAGATAGAATCAACTTAACTGGCATGTGGGAAGAAACAACCTGGACTTGCCCTTATCCGGGACCCCATTTCGGAGAGACCTATACGGTATACCGGCGGCTAAACCCGGGAGAGAACCAGTATCTATTGACCAATCCTAAAGCTGGTGAGGATTATGGAGCTGCCTATCCTAATTTAGTTCCTTTTACTCCTACTCGTAACTACCGTGGTTTACAGTTGACGTTTGAAAAAAGATACTCCAACGGTTGGATGCTTAATGCTTCTTACACGCTGGGTCGAGCTTGGGGTAATTCAGATAACACCTGGGGAGAATGGGGTGAAAACCGAAGTAATATGCTAGGAGCTTCGACTCTATTTTCAGATCCCAATTACCAGATTAATGCCGAAGGCCGACTCGGAGTTGACCCTACCCACCTGATAAAGGTATTTGGAGCGGTTGATATTCCTATTGTCGATATTAGTATGGGTGTTTTCTATAGTTATGCCTCCGGTAGTCCCTATACTACCAATTTGGCTTTACCTCGCGACATCGCACCTGATCCAGTAACCTACGAAGATGTTCTCTACATATTTGGCGAAGAAAGAGGTCAGTATCGTTACCCGGGTATTCATAATGTTGATCTTCGTTTTGAAAAGTATTTTCAAGTAGGTAATTTGCGCGTTGGAGCTCTCGTGGATGTTTTTAACCTTCTTAATGATGACACTATTACTGAGTATGAAACTAGTCTTAATCCTTGGTCTGAATATCAATTCCAGTATGTCTGGGGTATTCGAAGTCCTCGCACCTACCGTCTAGCTTTCCGAGTAGAATTCTAATCTCATCGAGAGAGCAAAAAAAGGGGAGGAATGTTTCCTCCCCTTTTTTATTACTAGGTCAAAAGGCCCAAGGGCGGAGCAGTTAGATGAGTTAGAAGATTGATGGTGATTGAAGCTCCATTGAAAGCGTCGTTTTTTGGCCCCCATGATCTAGGCCCAGACTTTTAAAACTGTTATTTCTCGTTATTCTTGAGAAGAAAGAAATTATTCTTAGAGTTGAATTAGAAATGATTAATTATTTTTGGTAATTATGGAAACTCATTATATCTTTGATCGAAATATGGTAGCGACAATGATTGGGTGAAGTGATAAAAATTAATATTCACAGGGTAATTACTTTTAATTATTTTAAATAATATTGATTTTAATTGAAACTTGTTAAATTTAGGAGTAGAATTAAAGACAGATTAGATTGAATGAAAAGTGGCGGAGAGATTTGCTAGAATAAGAAAGATGAGGGATGTCAAAAAGAATATTATCTTGATAAGCAAGAGAAAAGAAGAAAATAACCAAAGAAAGCAAGATCATAGAGATAAGGAGGTTCATCATTTCGTGTTGAATTAATGAGAATTGACTTCCAATTCCAAACATCCAGATTAGCTTGAATAAATTAAAGAGAGAAAATAGTTTTAAGTGGTTTATAATGGAATAAGAAAAAAAATTTAAAGGAGGCAAGATAATGGAATATAGGTTTGTTGGACGAACTGGTGTGGAAGTAGCACCATTATGTTTGGGAACGGATTGCTTTGCTGATCCAGTTCCCGAGGAAATTTGCCATCAAATTTTAGACCGTGCTTTTGAGGCAGGATTTAACCTGATTGACACCGGTGATTCTTATGCTGAAGGTGAAGGAGAAAAAGTAATCGGCCGCTGGTTAAAGAAGATGGGACGCCGTCACGAGGTATTAATTATGACTAAATGTAACCATGGACATCGTATACCAGGCAAGACCCTCGATGAAGTTGAGCCTGAGTTGGGACCTAATCAAGGAGGCCCTTCTCGATTAAATCTCATTCGAGCCTGCGAAAATTCTCTAAAACGGTTGCAAACAGATTACATTGATTTCTACCTCATTCATCGCCAGGATGTGACTGTTCATATTGAAGAAACCCTAGGAGCCTTAACTGACCTTGTTCGCCAAGGAAAAGTCCGCTATGTAGGTTGTTCAACTTTTCCGGCGTGGGCCGTACTGGAAGCGGTTCTGCTTAGCGAATTAAAGGGATATGCTCGTTTTGCAGTTGAGGAACCTCCATACAACTTACTTGACCGAAGAATAGAGAATGAATTAATTCCCATGGCCCAAAAATATAATCTAGGTCTTCTAACTTGGTCACCCCTGGCCATGGGCGTTTTAGCCGGTGTTTATGAAAAAGAGGACGAGTATCCACCCGATTCACGGGCGGCTTTAAGAGGTGGTTTTTATGCTGAACGAGTTACCCGGAAAGGAATTGAAGTGGGTAGAAAATTTGCTAAGCTTGCTCGCGAAGCAGGATTGACCCCGGCTCAATTAGGTGTCTTGTGGGTCAAAGATCAACCGGGAGTAACGGCTCCTTTGGTTGGGCCTGAATGTGTTGAGCACTTAGAGGATTATATTTCTATTTTCGACATGAAGTTGAGCGATGATCTAAGAGAAGCCTGTGATAAGTTGGTTCCTCCGGGAAGTGCGGTGGCTAATTTCCATAATACTGCTGGTTGGTATAAAGGTCAGCTTTTATAAGCTTGATTGCCTGTTTCTTCTGAGTCAAATCATTCGCTAAGATTCAGGTGATATTTTTGGAATGAACCACGGTTTTTAACCGTGGTTTTGGTTGGGGTGGAAGATGGCAAGACCAACTAGCTTGGAAAGACTAGTTTAAGCGGGATGATAACTGACTTTTAATCCCAAGGAGACTGGACGAAAGATTTTAACTTAGTAATGCTTATTGGCGTGGGATTGGTCTTTTAATTCCACTACCCTAATAAATCTTGAAGAAAGGAATGACCATGAGTGATCAGGAAATATTAATTCCTCAAATCGAGGGAGATTGGTGGAGAATAGCCGGGAATCCAGATCTTGGACGGTATAATACCGAGCGACAGCAACCTTTGGATTTTGGAATTTGGCAGGCGGCTGACCAGACATGGCAGTTAGCCTCCTGTGTGCGAAGAACAGGCTGTGGAGGTCGAGGCCGGCTTTTTTACCGGTGGCAAGCCAATTCACTTCTAGAGGAAGATTGGCAACCGATGGGAATTTTCATGGAAGCTGACCCAAATTTCGGGGAGAAACTAGGAGGATTGCAGGCACCTTTTGTTCTCAAGCATCAAGATGAATATTTTATGTTTTACGGAGACTGGGTGAACATTTGTTCCGCCTGGAGTAAAGACGGTAAAACTTTTGCTCGCCTTCTTAATCCTGATAATCTCAGTGGAATGTTCACTGAGGGGCACCGTTCGAGCTGTCGTGATCCGATGGTGATGGCTTTTCGTGATAAATTTTATATTTATTACACCGGGGTTCCAGCGGGAAAAGGGGCGATCTATTGCCGGGTCTCTTCAGATTTACGACACTGGAGTGATTCTGTTATTGTTAATAGTGGAGGAAGTGGGGGAGAAGGCCCCCAAGATGCTGAGTGCCCTTTTGTACTTTATTTTCCTAGTCAATATTCTTTTTACTTGTTTCGAGCTCATCCTGCTAAAGGAAAAGAAGGCTATGAAACTTCAGTATTTTGCTCCCCAAATCCTCTTGATTTTGGGGTTGACTCAGATCAGTACAAAGTAGCCACTCTTCCAGTTGAAGCGGCTCGTATTATTTATTACGAGCAACAATACTATGTAGCCGCTCTCCAACCTGATTTACAAGGAATTAGGATGGCCCGGTTAAAATGGGTTCTCAAAGATTAGAACAGCCTCTAATCATCAAGCCTATCAATCTCAAAGTAACCTTTCTTCTTTAGGTTTAGTCGAAGTTGTTTAGAGAAGAACTGACGCTGAGGAGCTGATATTAAAAAAAATAATCTTGACGGCCTTAATTAATTTATTATATAAAGATATGCGGTTAATTTTTGTATAAATTGTAATTAAGACGATAGTTAAGGTTTATAGTTGACTTAAATAAACAATAAGGAGTGTAACATGAAAGGAAAATCTTTTTGGCTGGCCTTGATACTGATCATGATTTTTGGAATCCAGGGCTGTACTCCATCTGGAAAAGAGGAATCACCAGAAGCCGAAATTCAAAAACCCGCAACTCATATTGGGGGGTGTGTTCTGGCTGTCCCTGCTGCTGAAGCCCCGGAGGATGTCTACCAAGAAACAGAAATAGTCCCAACAGATGAATATAAGCCGTTTACTAAAAAGAAAATGGTCTATGGAATTACCCTTATCGCTCGAGATGATATTTCTGATGAATTTATCAATAAAGTAGGGGAAACAATCAAAGCTATGTTTTCACCCGAAGGACAGGGAATTAATCGCGAATTACAGCAAGAGTTGCTGCGGAATTTGTATCGATATCGAACAGTTATCCCTTTATTTAAAGGCAGAAATTATGAGTTTTCTCCTGAAGATGAAAAGCTTTGGGATGAGACCACAAGACAGAATAGCATCTGTGACATTATCATGGAAGGAGTATCGGGCCAGGTCAATGAAGTAGTCGAGCATATTTTGCACCATGTAACTGACGTTGGATTTCACTATACTTTTCCTGAAGCGTGGGGAATATCCAAAAACTCAAGGGTCTACAAGGTAATGGAAGCAGCCATTGAGAAGAATTATTATGATGTTGACCAATATCAAGATATTGATGAGGATGAGGTCAAATTAAGAGTTTTAATCCAGGAGTTCGCTTATTGGATAATTTATACCTCTTGGGATTTAAGGCGGACTTATGGGCCTTTTGAAGCGGAATGGTCACTTTTAACTGTCGATGAATTAAAAGAGTTGCTTCCTCAAGGGTATCAGTTATTTGAAGATACGGTCCCTCAAGTTATGACTTGCCCCCCTCGCGAGTTGTTAGAACAATTGAAGAAATTTGAAACTCAAGATTAGAATAGTCACGGCCTAAGTAAGTATAGGGAATCATCTCTTCAAGGAGAAATTAAGGAAATTTGAAATCCAAGAGTAAAACCGATTAGTAAAGACGATAGCCGCCTTTCTAGATTACAGAAATAGAGGAGAGACCGTTGTCATCGTTGCTGGGCATTCGAGATATGTAATTTTTTGGAAAATTAACCTTCTGAAGAAATAGAAATTAGTTAGAATTTATCTTTCCTCGTGCAGCTGCTTTGGCCAAGCTGAAGAGTAATATTTCAGTTCTTAAGATTTAAGTCAATAACTTCCTGAGTACTAAGAAATTTTACTTTTTCAATATTTATTAAAGTGTCGGTGCCATCACGACCACTAACATTATCGATAACAACAGTAATTTTGCCCTGGATTTTAAGGGTATATTCCTCCTTTTTTCCCGAGTAAACAGCACAATCGATTCCTTCTTTTCCATCAAAGCGGTCATCTCCTTTTCCCCCTTGGAGAAAATTATTTCCAGCATTACCGATGAGATTATTG
>DQWD01000182.1 GCA_011042725.1 Candidatus Aminicenantota bacterium
CTCTGTTGTTTGTTACTTCGCCTCTTTTTCTTCTCCTTCACCGTTAATCTTTAAAGCCAAGTTCCTGGTCGGCAGGTCTTTATCTTCATTTGCCAGTGCTACTTTCTCGCCATTGAAGCCAGAAAGGGTTACTCTCTTGTCCTTAGGAATCTCTAGCTAACGGCCAAGACTTGGTTCAAGTTTCCCCCAACTGAATTAACTTCTGGCTAGCTTCATAACCGTAATAAGTCTGGCTATATTCGTCTCTAAGCTGAGTATAAATTTTAATTGCTTCGTCAATATTTCCTTTTTCCTCCAAGACCTGGGCTTGGTGAAAAAGGATAATATCGGCCGGAAAATCACTGGGCAGGTTTTTAGTTAATAATTCGTAGATCTCCAAGGCTCGATCGAAGTTTTTTTGGTAACACCAAAGTTGGGCCTGCAAATCCATGGCTTTCACCCAAAGAATATCCTTAGGACGCGGAGGGAATTTCTCTATCCACGAAAGTGCCTTTTCTAGTTCTCCCTTCTCCGCATAGAAAGAAGCCAACTCCAGATAAGCTGCTCTCGAAAACTGTCCTTTCCCAGCCAATTTCTCCAATTCGGCAACTTTAGTTTCATCTTGATTTTCTAAAGCCTGTCTTAATTCGATAATTTGGCCAAATATCCGGCTTTCTTTTTTTAGTTGTTGAGCTTTAACCAAGCGAATACCCACTACCACTAAAATAATTACGACTAGGGCCGATAAAGCTATTGAGAATTCTCTTTTTCTTTGCCAAATCCAGGAATACATCCGAGATAAAGCTGTCTTGAATTCATCCTCTTTTAATTGATGCCGCTCTTTTCTTTTCATTCTTTAACTCCTTGAACTTAAATCTATACCACAACTTTAAATAAAATGGCAATCATAGGTGAGCTTTTCCCTATCCATCATGGTTAGGTAACAAGATGATAAATACTAGATTTAGAATTTTACACGACTTGGCCGGTATAGTTCCTTCTCGACTAGAAACCAAGCTCAGGAATGAAATTTTTTTCAGACAAGATAGACCTCTCCATGACTTTCAATCTAAGTTTATCTGGAAGGAGCCCAGCTATTTCTTATCGTTTTCTTTTTCTTTTATTCCACTGGCGCTATTTCCCCTGATCATAAGCCGAGATATCAAGGAATCCATGACCTGAAAGATTAAATAAAATCACCTTTTCTTGTTTTTCTTCTCGGGCTCGAAGAGCCTCATCGATGACCACAGCGATAGCGTGAGATGATTCAGGCGCAGGCAAGATTCCCTCGCTCTGCAAGAAAATTTTGGCCGCGGCAAAAATTTTCTCTTGAGAGCAGGCCATTGGTTGCACCAGTCCGAGCTTAACTAGGTGACTGACAAGAGGGGCCATGCCATGGTAACGCAAACCACCAGAGTGAATTGGAGGAGGTATAAATTCCATTCCCAAGGTAAACATAAAAAGAAGCGGAGTCATCCCGGCCGTATCACCATGGTCATACCGTAAATTTCCTTTCGTTAAGGTTGGGCAAGCTACTGGCTCAACAGCAATAAATTTAATTTCGCGGCCTTCTTTTAAGTGTTGGCGGAGAAAAGGAAAAGCAAGTCCGGCAAAATTCGAGCCTCCCCCCACACAGCCAATAATAATATCGGGCTGTAACCCCACTTGCTCTAGCTGCTTAATAGCTTCTTGCCCAATCACAGTTTGATGCATCAGAACAGCGTCTAAAACCGAGCCTAAAGAATACTTAGCCTCTGGGTGCTTAACAGCCACTTCCACTGCTTCGGAAATGGCAATTCCCAAACTCCCTGGATGGTTGGGATCTTCCTGATAAAACTTCTTTCCTATTTTGGTGCTCGGACTGGGGCTTTCCTCCACCTCGGCTCCAAAAAGCTTCATCATTGTCTTGCGGCCTGGTTTTTGACGGTAACTCACTCGAACCATGAAAACTTTTACCTTTAAACCAAAGAAAGAGCCGGCATGAGCGAGAGCTGATCCCCACTGACCTGCTCCGGTCTCAGTGGTCAAAATCTCTACCCCCTCTTGAGCAGCAAGATAGGCCTGCATAATCGCCGTGTTACTCTTATGGCTCCCCGTTGGCCCCACTCCTTCATACTTATAGAGAATATGGGCCGGCGTATCCAAAGCTTTTTTGAGACCAGCCGCATAAATCAAGGGAGTAGGCCGATACAACTCATAGGCAGCCCTAACCTCCCCGGGAATAGCAACAAAAGAATCTAGAGTGCCTTCTTGAGCAATGAATCCGCGAGGGAAGATTACTTCTAACTCTTCTGGTTTCAGAGCTTCCTTTGTTTGAGGATTAAGGGGTGGGGGCGGTAAGGAAGGCAAGTCAGCCTTTAAATTATAAAATTGACTAGGCAGTAAATCCTTTTTTTGGGATGCAAAACGAATCATTTTTAACCTCCTCAAAATGATTTTTCAATGGTAATCACTAAGGATTGGAAAAGATAAAAAGGGAGTGAATATTTAGACTACCGGGCGGAAAAATCCGCCCACCAAAAAGTCCAAGAAGAAAGAGACAAAGGGAGGGATTTTATTTCTGAAGCGGAAGATAAATTCTTATTTCTTAACATTAGCCTTTAAAGCCGGAAATAATTAACATGAAAAAACACTGCCTGTCAATTATTTTTTTATTTTTAGTTCATCTTTTTCTAAATTCATCAGGAAAGCAACGCTGGCTCAGTAAATTATTGAAACCATCATTTCTTTTCAACCTTTGAGCCAACAGGCAGGCTCAACTTTACTTTGTTAAGGATAAATTTATTCCAATTTTGACCTTGTCTCCTAGGGGGTCTATTCTTGTGGCTATTCTGATTCACACAAAATTTCCTCTCTTTTTAGCCTTCCTAGCTCTTTCTTATGGAGGTCTCTTTTAAGTCAGATTTGGTGGTAGTACTTTCCGCAATTGGCAAGTTCTGGCCGGGTTTCGTGGCGGTTATATTTCTATGAATATCAGTGAAAAATAAAAAATGCGCCTGGCAGGACTCGAACCTGCGACCTAGGGATTAGGAATCCCTCGCTCTATCCATCCTGAGCTACAGGCGCATAAAAGTTTCTTTTTAGTTTAACGAAATCATCCCCTGTTTTCAATTAAGGGCGATGATGCTGCATTTCGTTCTTAATAAAGCCACAAGTTGGTCCAACTTTAGGCAACTCCTACGGTTATCTTTTCTTTAAGTAATTTTTTATGGTCCAACCATCATCCCCAAACGGTGAAACTTTTATTTTTGAACTAAAAATCCAAGGGAAGCTGAAAATCTAACTCACATTCATCCGGGAAAGCAAGTTGATCGCCCTTAAATTGAACGGATTTAAATTAAAACTCTGATTTTAATCTCTCTCCAAAGACTCTGGTCTTTTTGAATCCAAGAAAAATAATTAATGACCCAACCTTCTATTTTTTATTTTGTTATAAATTATAAAGGCAAACAATACTTAGTTAACTCTGAGAAGATAATTTATGAGCCCATTTTTGCAATCTATCTTTCAAGCTTGTATTTCTGAGGATAGGCTTATTATTTTTAATGGCAATATGAAGAGCCTTATAAGTTCCGACGATCACGCATAGCTTTTTCGCTCTGGTCAAGGCGGTATAGAAAAGATTTCTTTGCAACATAATATAGTGTTGGGTCATTAATGGAATAACCACTGCCTGATACTCACTTCCCTGGGCCTTGTGAACCGAGAGAGCATAAGCCAAGCTGATTTCATTTAACTCATCCTGTTCATAGACTAACACTCGCCCTTCAAAATCGACAAAAAGACGAAAAAAATTCTTATCGACATGAACGATAGTCCCCATATCGCCGTTATAAACATCTTTTTCGTAATTGTTGCGAAGTTGCATGACCTTGTCTCTTACTTTAAATTGCCGAGTTCCCAAGCGCAGGCCTTCTGAGGAAGGATTAAGCCGCTTCTGGAGCTCCCGATTTAGATGGTCAACACCCACCAATCCCCGATACATCGGGCTAATAACTTGAATATCAAGAGAAAGAGGAGGAATCCCCAACTTATGAGGAATTCGAGAAGTGCATAAATCCACAATCAACTGAAAAGCCTTTTCTTCATCTTCCTGGTTTATAAAATAAAAATCGGAATCCTTTTCCCCCCGGGGTGGATAGATCAGCGACTGTCCAGCATTGACTCGATGAGCATTCTGGACAATAAGACCACCTTTTTCCTGTCGAAATATCTCATCAAGAACCACAACTTCAACTTGGCTTGACTCGATAAGATCATGGAGAATATTACCCGGGCCCACCGAAGGAAGTTGATCTTTGTCGCCCACTAAGACCAAATGCATCCAATGAGGCAGGGCTCTAAGTAAGGAATGCATCAAAGGTAAATCAACCATCGAAAATTCATCGACGACTAAGAAATCTCCCACCAGCGGTCTTTGTTCATTCCTTCGAAACGAACTGGTTTTGGGATTATATTCTAATAACCGATGGATGGTTTTTGCTTCTCGGCCAGTTGCTTCTGACAATCTTTTCGCTGCTCTTCCGGTTGGAGCAGCTAACAGCAATCTTCGTCCCCATTGGTGAAGTATCTCCGCTAAAAGATAAATAATTGTGGTTTTGCCTGTTCCTGGCCCTCCCGTTAAAACTAACACTTTGTGATTTAGGGCTTTCTGAATGGCCATCCTTTGTTTGCCCGTAAGAGTAAAACGAGTTTTCTGCTCAATCTCTTTTATTGTCTTCTCCGGGGAATGGAGTGGCTTGATCACGGGATATTCAGCTAAGCGAATTAAGAGTTGGGCCACTTCCTCTTCAGCTAGATAAAAATAAGGCAGATAAACTCCTTGTTCACCTCGTTGATCCTCAATCACCAAAGATTGATCTTGCTGCAAAGAAGAAATTACCTGAACCACCTCCTCTTCGGCTACCCCAAGGTCCCTTTGGCAAGTTATCAATAAATCTTCATATTTTCCAAAAACATGCCCTTCTTCAGTGGCCTTTTTCAGAAGATAATAAATATAAGCTTTGATTCTTTCCGGAGAATTGGCCTTCAGACCAAGTTTCATCGCTATTTCATCGGCTGTTTTAAACCCAATCCCCCAGATGTCATAACAAACTTGATAAGGATTCTGTTTCAAAATGAAAAATGATTTTTCACCATAGTGGCGATATATTCTAGTGGCTAAGGAGGTAGATACATTATATTGCTGGAGAAAAATTATAAGCTCCCGAATATCTTCATGTTCGGCCCAGGCCTTTTTTATTTCCTTTAATTTTTTCTGCCCAATCCCCTCTATTTGGAGCAGTTTTTCCGGGCTACTAGAGATTATATCTAGCGTCCGGTCTTGAAAAACATTAGTAATTCTCTGAGCAAGAACAGGCCCAATTCCTTTAATTAATCCCGAGGCAAGAAATTTCTCGATACCTTTCACCGAAGAAGGCAAAAGGGGAATAAAATTTCTCGCTCTTAATTGTCGCCCATAACGAGGGTTTACTTCCCAATTCCCTTCAATTTTTAGCAACTCCCCAGCCGCTAGAGGGGGGAAATTACCCACCACCGTAATATTTTCCCCCTCTTCAGTAATCAAGGTAAAAACCGAGTAACCTGTTTCTGGGCTGAAATAAATAACCTCTTCAATGGTTCCTTTTTTAACATCCATTAAATGTTTATATTCCTTAGCATTAAATTCTTGATAACAGGATCCTCATTTCCTCTTTCCTCTCAGTCTATTGGCCCGACCCCTTAAACCGATGATTACCTCATCTCCCACTTCAACTCCTAAGGTTTGAGCGGCTGATCCCTCTCTGAGGAAGATTTCAACGAGACCCAGGCTCCCAATTAGAAAAGAGACTTTTCCATACGGGGCCGCGGCGTAGGTTGAAGAATAATGACTTATCTGCTTGTTTTTTATTCTCAGAAAAAAATTGCTTTCTTGGCTCTTCGTAGCTAATTCCTTTAACCATGAGCCTTCAACATTAGTTATAACATTTCCAAATTGATCAATATAGAAAACTTCGCCCTTCAGCTCTTCACCCGCCAGGGAAGGCTCCTGGTTAGCAAACCGGAACCAGCGACTAGTCGGGGGGCCAAATTCGGCTGGGTCTATTCCCAAACTCAACCAAGCGGCCACCGGGGCCATTTTATCTCGGGCTTCAAAAGTAGTTGGCGAGGGAGTAAGAAAAAAACGAGGATTCTTAACCTCGTACAAACAAACTAATTTTTCAGAAGATAAGACATAGGTCAACAGGCCATTATCAGGAGAAATAAAATAATATTTTCCAGTTTGAGCTAAGAGTATTCTTCTCGAGGTCCCAACCCCAGGGTCAACAACAGTTAAAAAAATAGTTCCTCGAGGAAAAAATCGGTAGGAAGCGAAGAGCTGAAAAGCCCCCTTTTGAATATTAAAGGCCTCAACTCCGTGGGTAATATCAATTATTCTGACTCGGGGATTGATGGAAGTAATCACCCCCTTAAGAACTCCAACAAAGTAATCACTTCCCCCAAAATCAGTTAAAAGAGCAATAACAGCCGAGGTAAACATTAACTAAATGATAAGGGAAAAAATTGAGGCGGGTCAACCTTTCTCTATGGAAAAGCCTTCAGACCCCCTAATTCCTAAAAATCAGGATTAAGAAAACACTTTCTTAACACTCGTGTCAAGACTACCCCGAAAAAGTCATTTCGACCAGTCGAGTCAAGCTTGAAAATATTATATATTGGGCAATATTCGCCGGTAGATTATCCCTTCACCCCCATCTTTTTCCTCGAGTTGACCAGCTTTATAAATCATGCTAACTTCTCTTAAGATGAAATTGCTACGGGTCGTCTTTAATTCATTCCTCATTGCTCTCTTTTTCTGCTATCTTTTAGCCTTCCTCATGCAAGAACTCAATTTTTTTCTTCCTTTTAATTTATTTAACCTTCTCCAAATTACCTTGTTTCTTTTTCTCAGTTACGGATTAATTGTTTTTCTGCTCACCATCGTTATTTTCTTTTTAGTCCAATTCTTCCGGGGCCAAAAAATAAACCTTGCTTGGTTTTCTCCTTCTTTTTTGATCTTGGGTTTTACCCTTGGCCTGCTAATTTTGCTTGCGATCTTCAAAATCAATTTTTCTTTTTTCCGTTCTTTTTATACGCCAGAAAATTTTAACCGGATTAACCAACAGCAACTTGTCTTCTTTATTATCATCTTTACTGGCTTGAGTTGTTTCTATTTCCTTATTAAAACTAATAAAAAAATCCTTCCTCTCAGTGTTTATTTTTCCTTATTGGTCATTTCTAATCTAATCATTTTTTCGCAACGACCTTCTCTCAATTTAGTCGAAAACAAGGGTTCCAACTACTTTGAAATAAAAACACCAGAAAAAATGGTAACCATTATTGGGTTAGAAGGGCTCTCCTTCGATTTTTTGATTCCTCTCGCTGATGAACAAAAACTGCCTAATTTCTCGTGGCTTTTCGAAGAAGGAAGCTGGGGACAATTACATTCTTTCACTCCCAACGATCCTTTTATCCTTAACAAAAGTATCTTCACCGGCAAATTGCCAGCCAACCATTACCATTTTTCTCGCTATAAGTACTATCTTCCCAACTTGAAATGGCCTCTTCAAGTCGTTCCTCGATTTATTTTCTTTCGGCAATTAACGCGCTTCGGGCTCCTAACTCTTTCTCCTCTTCCCCTCAGTAGTTATAGTAACGATCTTTGGGAGATAATTCGTCTAAATCAAGGAAAAGCCCTTAGAAAAGACTGGCCTTATAATTACCAAACCTTTCTTCCCGAAGAAGCCCTCAAGTCATTTCATCGTATTTTTCCTGAATTTCAAAGCGAAGATGCTTTTCTCATCTCTATCCTGAAAGAAGCCTTTCTGGAGGATTATGAATTCGAAAAGACTTTTTACAGTGAAAAAAACCACCTATCTCCCCATTTAAGTTCTCTGTTTCTGGATGGGTTAAATGAAGTCGAGGCTTACTTTTACAAATTTTATTTCCCCGATTATTTCGGTGAAATTTCTCAAGATGATATCCGCCGCTACCGCCCGGTAATTGAAAAGTATTATCAATTTTACGACCAAATTATTGGTAAATATTTAGCCACTCTAAAAGACAATGAACTTCTCGTAATTTACTCTCCTCATGGAGTAGAACCGCTTTCTTTATGGAAAAGAGTTGTTGAATGGCTCTTTGGAAATTCAAGCATTTCGGCTGACCATGATCTCGGTCCAGATGGGGTGGTTTTCTTTTTTGGTAAAGAGGTCGCCCGAGGAAAAAACATCGGCTATATCTCCCTAACAGATTTAGCTCCAACCATCCTTTATTACTTAGGTCTTCCGGTCGCCCGTGATATGGATGGAATTGTGCGCAGCACGGTTTTCACCCCCAGTTTTACCGCCGAGAACCCCATTTTTTATATTACTACTTATGAAAAATAAGAAATAATTAATTACTCTGTTCTTCTTTAAGGTAGTTTAAATTAAGATAATCTATCTAAATCCAAAATAAATACTGCTGGAGACCTAACAACTAGTTTATTACTTTCAGAAGACGTGACCATCTCGCCTTGGGGATAAAATTGGCCAACTTCCGAAGCCTGTCTTTTAGACTGGTTTTCAAATAAGCATCTCTTTCGGCCTGATAGGAAAAATAGATGATCCACGGCCGGCCTTTAATATAATCCAAGGGGAGAAAACCCCAATACCGACTGTCTAAGCTATTATCCCGGTTATCGCCCATTACAAAACAATGACCAGGAGGAACAACAATTGGGCCAAAATTATCTCTTATAACTTCTTCATATCGGTAATAATCAGATTTCTGGTAAACCTGATTGTCGATATGCACTTTATATTTTTCGGGGATGGGTTGATCATTAATATAAACTTGCTTATCTTTGATTTCCACCTTCTCGCCTTCTAAGGCAATAACTCTTTTGACATAATCTACCGATAGATCACGAGGATATTTAAAAACAACAATATCATACCGCCGGAGCTTCCGCCGGGGGAGAATCCATTTCTCTCCAGGAAGAACAGGTTGTAGATAGGCCATTTTATTGACTAAAAGAAAATCTCCGACCAATAACGTTGGCTCCATTGAACCAGTAGGAATTTGAAAAGCCTGAACAACGAAAGTCATCACAAAAAAAACAAAGATTGCTGTTTCGGCGATAAGTTCAAAATATTCACGAAAAATACTTTTATCTTTTTTGCCTTCCTTGGTTGAATCCATTTTAGCCTCACTACTTTATTGATGTTTAAATATAATACAAAAAAAGTAAGCGAGCAAGATTCACTATCTAAACTCACCTAGGGATCGACCTTAATTATTTATTCCGACCAATTAAGCTTATCAATTAGACTCCTAAGGAGGAAAAAAAATTACTGCCCCAAATTCTAGAGTAAAGAATAGGACTCTCTCTAGGCCCAGCCAAAATTAAGAAAGGACAAAATTTCTTCTTGATAGAGTTTCCAAAATTAGTTCTCTGGATTTCCATTAACCCGATAATTTATCGCCATTCTTTTGAGATGAGGCCAGAAATTAATCAATCAATTAAAAAATTAAAATATCTGCTGGTTATTACCTAAAAATATCCTGATTAAACTTGGCTAATCATCAAGGTCAAGGTATACTTAATTTAAGGTATAAATATTTTAATCATTCTAAAATATAATGATAAAATGAAGTTTGCTCTTTTCGGCTTTCCTCAAACAGGAAAAACCACTCTTTTCAATCTCTTAACCGGAGCCGAATATGAAATCGCCTCTTTCCCCACCCACCGAGATGGTATCCACCAAAGAACCTGCGCAATTCCAGATGAGAGACTGGAGAAACTAGCCCGTCTTTTTCCTGACAAAGAAAAAAAACCGGCTACCATTGACTTTATCGATTTAGCTGGTTTTCGGCCTGGGGAGCTTAAAACTTCTGCTTATTTAGCCCAACTTAGACTTATGGACGGCTTAGCTCATGTTGTTCGAGGTTTCGAGGCCCCTCAGATCCCCCACCTTTTTCCCGAAATAAACCCCCATCATGATATTCAATCGATGGAAGAAGAATTAATTTTAGCTGACCTGCTCACCATTGAAAAGAGACTTTCTAAACTAGCCAAAGAGCTCCGTGGCAAAAAGACCGAACAACTTATTCGGGAAAAAGATTTGCTCGTCAAAGCTCAAGAACATCTCCTTCAAGGCAAACCACTGCGAGAAATTTACTTTTCCCCCGAGGAGGAGAAGCGCCTCCGAGCCTACAGTTTTCTCAGTCAAAAGCCCATAGTTCAGATAATTAATGTTGATGAAACCCATCTGGATAAACTAAATAAACCCCAAGAATTTCTTCTTCATCTTGGCCCGAAGCAAGGAGTAATGGTTTTCGGCGGCCAAATTGAATATGAAATCAGCCAACTACCAGCCGAAGAACAGCAACAATTTCTCCGAGAATATGGCTTAGGGGAGTTTAGTATCCAAAAATTTCTGAGAATAAGCTTTCAAGTGCTGGAACTGATTAATTTTTACACAGTCGGCAAAACTGAAGTTAAAGCCTGGACAATTCCCCAAAACACTCCTGCTCCTCAAGCTGCCGGAGTGATTCATTCAGATATGGAAAAGGGATTCATCCGGGCCGAGGTTATTAGCGTCGATGATCTTCTGCAAGCTGGGTCCTTTTCCTCAGCCCGCGAAAAAGGTTTAATTCAAACTCACGGCAAAGATTACCATATTATAGATGGAGACGTTGTTTATTTTCGTTTTTCACCTTAAAATATTTCGAGCTCTTGTTGATTAGTTAGCCCGGGGACCCTTAAGGGAAAGAATAAAAAATTAAATTCAGGAAAAAACGCCGTCCTTTTTATGTTGAAAAAACAGCATGGCTAATAACAAAGTTGAACTGGAGAGTCATTTCCGGTAATTATTAGGGGCGGTGAGGTTTCATGAACACCAGCCACAAATTAAGCGAGAAAAGATGAAAATAAAATATTTCAAATTGAAAAAGGATAATAAATTTTAATGATGAAACCAACCTTTAAAATTTTAGTTCAAGATAACCAGTCAGCAGCCCGGACAGGAGTAATTAACACCGCTCATGGCCCAATTTACACTCCTGCTTTTGCTCCGGTTGGTAGCCAAGGTACAGTCAAAGCTCTAACTCACGAGCTAGTTAACCAGCTCGGAGCTCAATTAGTCCTCGTCAACGCTTACCATCTCTTCCTCCGGCCCGGCCTAGAGGTAATAAAAAAAATGAAAGGCGTTCATAATTTCATCTCTTGGCCTAAAGCGATTCTTTCTGATTCTGGTGGCTTTCAAATTTACAGTCTTTCTCCTTTGACCAAAGTTCATGAAGAAGGGGTGTCCTTTGCTTCCCACTTAGACGGCGCAAAAATTTTTTTAACTCCTCAAGATGTAGTCGAAATTCAAGCTATTCTTGGCTCGGATATAATTATGCCCCTTGACTACTTCACTCCTTATCCTTCCTCTTACGAGCAAGCCAAGTCAGCTACTCAGAAGACTTCTTCCTGGGCAAGGGAGAGTAAAGAATATTTCTCCTCGCTTAATAATAATCACCAACTTCTATTCGGCATTGGCCAAGGGGGGACTTTCTCTGATCTTCGCCAAAAAAGCATCGAAGATCTCTTGGAACTAGACTTTGATGGTTACGCTTTAGGAGGCCTCGGGCTGGGAGAACCAAAATCATTATTTTTTGAGATTGTCAGTCAATCAACTTCTTCTCTTCCCTTGGAAAAGCCTCGTTATCTAATGGGAGTTGGCTATCTAGAGGACATCGTCGAAGCAGTAGCTCTAGGGGTAGATCTCTTTGATTGTGTATTGCCGACGCGCAACGCCAGAAATGGAACTCTCTTTACTTCCCAAGGACGATTACGTCTTAAGAGAGCCCAATACGCCACTGATGAAAGACCCATTGATGAAAATTGTCAATGCTATACCTGCCAACATTTTTCCCGAGCTTATTTACGCCATCTTTTTGAGCGAAGCGAAATAACTTCCGCCATTTTAAACACCATTCACAATCTCTATTTTTATCTTGACATCTTCCGGAAAATACGGCAAGCTATTTCTTCTAATTCCTTCCTTAAATTTAAGGAAGATTTTCTTAAAAAAAGTTTTAAGGATAAAGAAAATGAGTTTGCTTAATTTTTTTTATGGGAGCCAACAAAGTGCCCCTTCTTCCTCGGGGGGAAATCTTTTTTCGGCCCTGATCCCTTTTATCCTGGTTTTTGTTATTTTTTACCTCCTCATTATCCTTCCCTCGCGAAAAAGACAGAAAAAACATCAATTAATGGTTGAAAACCTCCAACCGGGAGATAAGGTCCTCACCACCGGGGGAATTTATGGAACCGTCATGGGAGTTCAAAAAGATAAAATCGAATTAAAAATTGCTTCTAATGTCAAAGTCGACGTGGCTAAAAGTGCCGTGGCGGCAGTGCTTACTCCTCGAGAAGTAAAAAAAGATTAACTAAACTTAAAAATGGTCAGGTAAAATGAAAAAGAATTTACGCTGGAAAATAATCCTGGTCGTTGTTGTCATCGGACTCTGTCTCTATCTTTCCTATCCCCCAGGGGAAAAAATTCATCTTGGCTTGGACCTCAAGGGAGGTATGCACCTTGTGCTGCAAGTCCTAACTGATGACGCCATCAATATTGAAACTGATCAAGCCATCCTTCGGCTTCAAGAACAATTGAAAAAAGAAGAGATTAATTTTGAAAACATAACCAAAGGCCGTTTAGGGGAGATAATCCTGACTTCATTTGACCAGGAAAAAGAAGGCCAGCTGCGCAAGATTATCGATGAATATTTTCGGGATTGGGACTCTTCATTTTCAGGTAATAAAGTAACGCTCAAAATAAAGCCAGGCGTGGCCACCTATCTTCGGGAGCAGTCAGTCCGCCAAGCTTTAGAAACTCTTCGCAATAGAATTGATGAACTTGGTCTAACCGAGCCCACTATCCAACGGCAAGGCATAGCTGGAGATAGGATCATCGTTGAACTTCCCGGGGTTGATAATCCTGAGAGAGTTAAGGAAATCATCAAGACCACCGCCTTGCTGGAATGGCGTTTGGTGATTGCCGGACCCGCCCCTGACAAAGAAACTCTTCTCCAAAAATATGGAGGAGAGTTACCTCCTGATTTAGAAATTTTGCCCGGTGATCCAAAACGCACCCAAGGAGGCTATTATCTTGTCCAAAGAGTGTCTCCTGTAGTGGGCAAGGACCTTAGAAATGCTCGCCGGAGCATTGATGAATGGAATAATCCGGCCGTGGCTTTTACTTTAAGCCCTGATGCCGGCAAAAGATTCTACAAGTTTACCAGTGATCACATCGGAGAACCTTTAGCCGTTGTTCTCGACGGCAAAGTACAACAAGTAGCCACCATCGAAGATAGAATCAGAGATAGTGGGATAATCCGGGGACGCTTTACCCAAGAAGAAGCTGAAGATATTGCTCTTGTGTTGCGAGCAGGTCCTCTCCCGGCAACCATAAAATACCTGGAAGAAAGGACCATTGGCCCTTCTTTGGGCGCTGATTCCATCCGCAAAGGCTTACGAGCCACCATCATTGCTTTGCTCTTAGTGATGGGATTTATGATTTTTTATTACCGAGTTTCAGGTATCAATGCTGTCGTGGCTCTAATTCTCAATATCATCATTTTAATGGGAGCTCTTTCCTACTTTAAAGCTACTCTCACCTTGCCCGGAATTGCCGGAATAATTTTAACTATCGGGATGGCGGTGGACGCTAACGTTCTAATTTTTGAAAGAATAAGAGAAGAATTAGCCACTGGCAAGAATGTCCTCAGCGCTGTTTCCAGCGGCTTTTCCCGCGCCTTTCGCACCATTCTCGATGCTAACATCACCACCATCATTGCCGCTATTTTTCTCTTTCAATTTGGCACCGGAGCGGTTAAAGGCTTTGCTGTCACCCTTATTATCGGAATTACGGCCTCTATGTTTACCGCCGTTTTTGTGTCTCGAATTATTTTTGATGTCTATCTAGGCAAAAAAAAGAAAATCAAGAAGTTGAGTATTTAAAATGCAGATTTTTAAGAACCCAAATTTTGATTTCATGAAGTTCAAATTCTTCGCTTTTGGCCTTTCCGCGATAGTCATTCTGGTGGGGCTCCTCAACATGACCATCGGGAAAGGGATCAACTATGGAATAGATTTTGCCGGAGGGACACTAATCAGAGTAATCTTCAAGAATCCAGTCCCCATCGATACTATCCGTTCTTTGCTCAACTCCCAAGGCCTAGGAAAAAGTAGAATCCAGGAAGTTGGGGCCACGCAACAAGAATATATCATCCGCACTTTACAGCTAACTGGCGAAGATATCCAAGACGAACTGGAAGCCCACGAAATAATCGGCAATAAAGTTGTTGATACTCTCCGGCCAAGTGAAGATAAAACTAATTTGGAGGCCGGCCTTCTTGACTTGAACAGTATTGACGTTCAAGATTTGACTGAACTTCTGCCCCCTGAGTTAGAGAACAGAGAAAACATCGCCCAGCAGATTATTGATTACCGCCGGGTTAAAGGGATTATTAAATCATTTGAGGATTTAAGCACTAGTCTCAATCTTCCCCCAGAAGCTCTGACTGCTCTCAAGGAAAAAACATTTTTGGGCAATTTAGCCATTCTCAGTAGAGAAACGGTGGGTCCCCAGGTTGGCCACGATCTGCGGCGGAAGGCTACTCAGGCAACCATTTGGGCCCTAATCGGGATGCTCATTTACATTGGCTTGCGTTTTAAATTTGCTTATGGAATATCGGCTATTCTAACCCTAGCCCATGATGTCCTGGTTACGGTGGGCATCTTTTCTTTAACTAATCGCGAGCTCAATTTGCCCGTTATTGCCGCCATTTTAACAATTGTCGGTTACTCGTTAAATGACACTATCGTTATTTTTGACCGAATTAGAGATAACCTCCGGATTCTCCGCAAAGACCCATTGGTGAAGATTATTAATACGAGCATCAACCAAACACTGAGCCGGACGATTATCACTTCCGGCACAACTTTATTAACCGTGATTGCCCTTTTTCTTTTTGGTGGCGAAGTGATTAATGATTTTGCTTTCACCATGATTATTGGTGTACTTGCCGGAACTTATTCCTCTATTTATCAATCATGTGCCTACCTTTATTTCTGGAACACCATTTTCAAGCCAAAAAAAGGACTTAGAAAATGAACTTTTCTCTTGTCAAAGAGAAAAAAATTCTTTATACTTTGGAAGGCAAGCTTGATTACAATTAAATGAAAATATGAGGTAAAGAAAATGGCCGAAAAAACAAAGCCAAAAGAAGAAATACCAGATATCTTCAAAGATTCTTTCTTCAAAGGTGAAAAAGGAAGAGCACGTCGAGCCATTGCTTTTCCGATTGCTTTCTTATTGCATGCTACTTTGGTAGCTGCAATGATTGTCATTCCTTTACTAAATACAACTAATCTACCAGAAGTAGAAGTTTACAGCGCCTTTCTTGCTCCTCCCCC
>DQWD01000336.1 GCA_011042725.1 Candidatus Aminicenantota bacterium
CCCATCACCTCACTTCAACCAGCCCAAATAATGACTTTGGTGGCTAATTGTATCGAATGGGTGGGTTTTGGCTCGGTTTATAAAGGATTGCCGTTAATCAAAACTTCACAGCTTCTTAACTATGAAGTCTGGGTAAGTTATCAGAGGATTTATACTAAATTCACGGAAGGATCTTTTTCTTTCCAACTTCTGGAGTAAATTAACTTTATCACTAATAAGTTTAAAAAAATCTTTTTAAGTGTAGCCAATTACTATTTTTTCCCTTAGCAATAATAGCAACAGGAAAGATAACTAGAAAATTAGTCTTAACTAAGTCCCTTGAATTAGTTATGATTTGGTTAACTGAAGATAACTAAACCAAAAACTGAGGAGACTAAGGTGAAGGTGAAGAGTAAGAAGGAATTTGCCTTTTTATTGTTAATTTTTATGTCTCTTACTTTAATTTCCTGTGAGCAATTATCGACTAAAAGTTCAAAAACGAAGTTAAAGATAAAGTTAGGGGCCGAAGTATTTTTGGATGAAAATCTACCGCTGGTCGAGGGAAAAAATGTTGGTCTGGTTACCAACCCTTCGGCCGTCGACCAAGAGCTTAATCCCATTGTTAATGTTTTCTACCATCACCCAGCAATAAAATTGGTTGCTCTCTACGGGCCTGAACATGGGGTGCGAGGCAACGCCCAAGCGGGTGAATATGTTCCTTTTTACTTTGACCAGAAATACGAATTACCTGTTTTCAGTCTCTATGGCCCTTCACGCCATCCTTCAGCACAGATGCTGAGCGATATTGATTCAATAATGCGCTCGTTTGACACGATTGAAGAAGGGAAAACCATTCAGCCTGACCAAATTCAAAATGTTGAGGTGCTAATTTTCGATATTCAGGATATCGGTACCCGAGTTTACACCTATATTGCAACCATGGCTTATTGTCTAGAAGCTTGTGCGGAAGCGGGTATTAAGTTTATTGTCCTTGACCGCCCTAACCCTATCAATGGAGTAATGATGGAAGGCCCTCTTTTGGATTATCCCCAATTTAGTTCGTTTGTTGGGCTTTATCCTCTTCCTCTTCGCCATGGAATGACAGTCGGGGAGTTGGCCCTGTATTTCAATGACAATTTTTTAGAGAAAAAAGCTGACCTCCAGGTTATTCCTCTTAAAGGATGGTCAAGAGAAATATGGTTTGACGAAACTAGTCTTCCCTGGGTAATGCCTTCTCCCAATATGCCCACTCTGGACACGGCTACTGTCTATCCTGGTCAGGTCTTTTTAGAAGGAACTAATATTTCCGAGGGGCGGGGAACTACTCGTCCGTTTGAGCTTTTTGGAGCCCCCTGGATTGACGGCTATGAATTGGCCAACAGGCTTAATTCCCTCCACCTTCCTGGAGTTAAATTTCGCGAAGCATGGTTCACTCCTACTTTTTCTAAATATAAAGGTGAGCTTTGCGGAGGATGCCAGATTCACGTGGTCGATAGAAATTCTTATCGACCGTTGGCGACATCTTTGTGGATTATTAACACGGTCAAAGAAATGTATCCGGGGAAATTTTCCTTTTACTCAGAGTATTTTGACAAAATAATGGGCACGGAGCGAGTTCGCCTTGCCCTAGAAGATGGGCAACCATCGCTTCCTGAGCTAATAGCTTCTTTTGAGCAGGAAGTTGCCCGTTTTGCGGCCAAGCGTCGCCCTTATCTTCTTTATTAATCACTGATTAAAGTTTATTGTCCTAAGGGGTAAAAGAACTTTATAACTAACTAAAGAATAAAATTTATCTCAAACAAGTACTATCTCATGTTCCTGATTCTGACTTCAATGTTTGGGTTATCTTTTAGTAACTCCACTAATTTCTGTGGATCAGTATTTCCATAATGGTAGGGATAGAGAATCTTGGGCTGGAAAGCCCGGGCAGCATCAGCCACCATCTCTGGGGTCATGGTGTAAGGTAAGTTCATTGGTAGGAAAGCAATATCAATATCTTTTAAAGCTTTCATTTCGGGTGTATTTTCGGTATCCCCAGCAATATAAACTCTTTTATCGCCTAAAGTAAGAATATAGCCATTGCCTACCCCTTTCGGGTGAAAGGGGGTTCCTGGACTGCGCATATGCTTGATGTTATAAGCAGGAACAGCTTCAATGTGAATGCCTTTAACGGTCAGTTTATCTCCGTTAGCCATTACCTTGCCGCCAGGAAGTTCTTCAGCGCATTTGGCGGTGTAGATGAGTTCAGTTGTGTCTTTTTGAATTTTGGAAATAGCCCCTTTATCTAGGTGATCGCCGTGTTCATGGGTGACCAAGATGATATCTGCCCTGGGTAGCTGACTAAAGTCAGCGTATCTGGAGACAGGATCAACATGGATAACCAAATTCTTAAAAGTAAGATAAAGAGTACCATGACCGAGGAATGTAATCTTTAGGGGCCCGGCGGAAGTTTGAATAATATCTTCCTCAAACTGCTGGGCAGGGGCGGGGATAAATGCTAAAAGCACTACTCCTAGAGATAAAAGAAGGACATTTACCATTTTCATTTTTCCCTCCCTTACATTTTAATTTTCTTGGTTTTATTGATTTTACTTTATATTAAGTCCAGTTGAAAACATAAGTTATTTGCTTTCCATACTTAGTCTTAGGCCTGGAGGAGAGAATGAGCTTTGAGGAGTTTGTCTTTGACAGCTAATTGATAGGGACAGGCTTGCTGGCAATATCCCGGGCAAGTTGCACATGAGATTGGTTTTTGCGAGTCGTCAAGTTGGGCATAGTATCTAATCGCTTCGCTTTCCAGGCGGTAATCTTCAAAGTACATGGCCATTCGTAAAACATCGTTTATAGCTACTCCAGAAGGACAAGCAGAAAGGCAAGCTGAACAACTAACCCGGCAATATTCCCTCGAAGCTGCTTTTTGATAAGCACTGATGATCTTTAAGTCTTCAGGGCGGAGAGCTTGGCCAGAGACAGCGACATATTCTTCGACGTGAGAATAACTGCTCATCGTAACGATACAACAATCGACGTTCGGATTTTTGAGAACCCAGCGGATGGCTGCTTGAGGATAACTTTGGCGGGCGTTGACCAAAGCTTTTAAATTGCCCTGCTTTCCTCCGGCAAAAACTTTCATGGCCACTACCCCAATACCTTTTTTCCTGACCTGAGCAATTAGATCTTCGATTTCCGGTCCTTCTAAATGATTGTAAATAACTAAAATCACTTGAGGGAAGTCACTGGTTAATGCTTGTTTTAAGGTTAATTTAGGATTATGGGTGGAAAATCCGGTAAATCTTATTTTGCCTTGCTCTTTGAGTTGACTATAAGCTGCTTGGAGTTCTTGGTTTTCCAAAAGAGAAAGGTCACTGATATTATGGATCATAGCGATATCAATGTAGTCAGTTTGTAAACGGCTAAGACTGTTTTCCACCCGCTGGATGATTCGTTCTTTTTTAAATTGATCCTTGAACTGGGGCGGAAAAGAATGTTTCGTGGTAATGATTACCTTGGAGCGAACATCGCCAAGAGCTTCACCGACAAATTTTTCGCTTTGCATTCGTAGATAGCTTTCGGCAGTGTCAAAATAATTAACTCCTAAATCGTAGGCGTAGCGGATAACATTAGAGTCAAAGAGAGATATGGCTCCGAAACTAACATCGGAAACTTTAAGACCAGTGTTACCTAAAGGATTATATTTCTTGATTTTTATTTCTTTAGCTTGTTCATTATTTTTATCTTGGGGAATTGATAAAGAATGGGCGTGACCCCATTTCCAACCCAAAAAACCAAGAGGCAGAACCCCCAAAAAGCTTCGTCGGCTGAATGGTGACATAATTGTCCTCCTTATTTTTTTATAAAAGGAAATCGGGATTTTTTTCTTGTTTTAAGGTAAGTTCAAGAGGAAGAAGAGGTTGAAGTGTTTCCGCCAAATGGTCATAACCGGAAGATAGAATGTAAACAATTAAGTTTTTATTTTCGATATGGGGCATCATAAAAATGACTCCGGGCTTTAACTCTTCCCGGGGAGGTCGATCTGGAAAAACTTTCACCTCAAGCTGAGTATCAGCTATTTTCAAGATGAGAAGAGAGCGATGGGGAATGTTAGCTTGTTCCAGGCAATCCAAAGTTATGTTCGTCTCAATAGTTAACCGGTTGTTACGAGCGAGGCGAAAATCGACAATGTTTCCCTTAATTAGACCTGGTTTAATATCCACTTGACCAATATTTAGTTCAAGGGAAGAAAAGAAATCAGGGGGAAGATCAAGATTAAATTTGACGTCAGATATTTCATAATGTTTCCCTCTGGTCCCCACCTGGGAGAGAAACCAAGATGAAGGCAAAAGGATTGAGTCGAACTGTTGGTAAGGGCCAAAATCATGATTTACTTCATAATGGACTCTTTCGGGGTGGAGGCCTTTGAGAACAAGCCTTTTGAGCGTATAAGTATCTGGATCAATGAAAAATTTAGTCTCTAGCGGGTCTTGATTTACCTTGAGCACATGATATTGCCGGGCACCAAATTTTTTTAATCCTTCATATGCCAAAGATTCTTTAAAATTAATGAGAGTAAAAAATCCACTTCTCAATTTAGCCATCACCTCGTAACTTGCCTTAAGGAGTAAAGGATATTCAGTTATATTATTAAAACAATTACGAACGACTTTTTCTTTGTTAACAAGAATAATTTCGCTTACTGCGGGAGCTTTTCCCGAGATGATTTTCATTTTTCCATCAGCAGAAAGGAAAAACCTCTGATCCATGGCCGTAAAAGCATAATTTTTAATTTTACTTAGCTTGTCCTTTCCCCCCGCTGCTTGGATATTCTTGGCAACAATATCATCTATTTTGTCTTGATTTTGGGCCTCTAAAGAAAAAGAAGGTTGAAGAGAAAATATTAGCCAGCCAAAAAGAAGTAACAAAACAAATTTTTTCATAATCCTCTCCTTAAAGGTTTTATTATTTTTTTTGTGATTGGGCAACCTCTTTAACTGCTTGGATGGCGGTTTGAATATCTTCTTCGGTATTAAATGGGCCAATCGCGAAGCGGACACTGCCGTGAATTTTAGCTGTTCCTAGTTGTTCATGTCCTAGCGGCGCACAATGAAGCCCGGTCCGACAAGCAATATTATAATTCGCCTCGAGGATTTTTTCGGTGTTCATAGCTTCTAATCCGTCAACGTGTTAAGAAGAAAAATACCGGTATGGTTAGTTAAATCATGGCTGCAGTATAAGGTTACTCCTTTGCTAAGACTAAACATTATCCTAACTAATTATAAAAAATCAATTTAAAATTGACAGAGATTTAAATCATCCCTTAAAATGTATTTTTATCAAGGAGTTTTAAACATGAAAAGAGGGTGGATTTTTATCATTGGGATGGGGATTTTGGCTTTTAGTCTACTTGGTTTTAATTGCCAAGAGAAGGAAACACCATATGATTTAATCATCAAGAATGGTCAAGTCATTAATGGTACTGGAAGTCCTTGGTACAAAGCTGATATTGCTCTCAAGGGAGACAAAATAGCCGCCATAGGACGTCTGGACGAATCGCAAGCAAGAAAAATAATAGATGCTTCCGGGTTGATTATCACCCCTGGTTTTATTGATGTTCATACCCATTGTGATCGAGGGATTGCTCGGATACCTACCGCGGATAACTATATCCTTCAAGGAGTGACCACGGTCATCGGTGGAAATTGTGGAGGGCATCCTTTTCCCCTGGCTGATCTTTTTCGCCAATTAGAAAAGGAAGGGATTTCATTAAATTTTGGTTGTTTAATCGGGCATAACACCATTCGTCGACAGGTGATGGGTTACAAAATGGAAACTCCCAGCCCTGAAGAAATGGAAAAGATGAAGAGGTTAATCGACCAGGAAATGAAATCAGGAGCGCTGGGATTTTCTACTGGATTAGCTTATTTGCCGGGCATCTATGCGACCACCGGGGAAATTGTTGATTTGGCTTCAGTTGTCGCCTCTTATGGCGGAGTCTATGCTTCCCATATTCGCGACCAAGGCGACAAAATTTCCGAGGCTATCGAAGAAGCCATTACTGTCGGGGAAAAGAATAAAATTCCTGTTCTCGTCTCTCATATCAAATTAGCCAAGGACAGTGTATGGGGGGAAATAGCCAGAATAACTCGACCTGTTGAGGAAGCCCGGCAGAGAGGGGTAGAGGTTTTTCTTGATCAATATCCTTATACGGCCACAAGTTCTGGGTTTACCAGTAGTTTTCCTTCTTGGGCTTTTGAAGGTGGCCGGGATAAGTTTATTGAACGGCTGAAAGATCCAGAAAATTACCGGAAAATAAAAGAATTTATCATCGGGCGGCGGCTTTCCTCAGCTCGAGGAATTGATAAGATGGAGACAATCTACATCGCCTCTTGTAGAAAAAATCCTGAATATGAAGGCAAGAATTTAAAGCAAATTCTCGAGCAGAAAGGGGTCAAACCTTCTGTTGAAGCGGCGGCTGATTTAATTATTGACATTGAAAAGAGTGGAGGAGCTCAGGGCGTTTTCTTTCAGATGGATGAGAGAGACGTGGAAGCTTTGATGCGACTTCCATACACTATGCATGCTTCCGATGGCGGTATCCAAGAAATGGGTCGAGGAGTTCCTCATCCTCGAAACTATGGCACTTTTCCCCGCGTTATTGCTCGGTACGTAAGAGAAAAGAAAGTTCTTCGCCTTGAGGATGCCATCCGCAAGATGACCTCTCTTCCGGCTCAAATGTATCGGTTGAAACGGCGGGGAGTGATTGCTGTCGGCATGTATGCTGACCTGACAATTTTTGATCCGGATAAATTCCAGGATCAAGCCACCTTTGATAAACCTCACCAATATAGTAAGGGGCTGGAATATGTGGTGGTTAATGGAGAAATTGTGGTTGAGCATAATCTACACACTGGAAAAAGACCAGGAAGAATTTTATATGGCCCCGGAAAAACTTCAAAGGAGAAACAATGATCATTAAAAAAGAAAACGAAGTTCCGATAACTTTTCTAGAAGATGAATCGACGAAAAAAGTTTCCAAAAGAATTCTCATTGGGCCAGAAGATGGATCCCACCGGATTGTCATGCGGCTTTTTCGAGTAGAGCCCGAAGGGTATACCCCATATCATACGCATGACTTTGAACATGTAGTCAAAGTGGAGAAGGGAAGAGGAGTTATTGTTGATGCTGATGGCCAGGAAAGATTACTGGAAGAGGGAAACTGTGTTTATGTCGAGCCTAATGAAAAACATCAATTTCGAAATCCATTCGATCAGCCGTTTGAATTTTTGTGTATAATTATAAATCAAAACTCTTAATATAATATAATTCATTTTAATGAAAGGGCTTAATCTAAATGAAAATTAAGGGGAGTAAAGCAGTTGAGTTTTTACTCGCCAGAGGTAATTTGCCGATTCTTTATTGGTTAAAAAAAGAAATTCTCGAAGTCCCGGCCGATAGAGAAAGGAAAAACTTGAAAAAGTTCGCTGAACGCATTCGCCTGCTTGAAGATCAGTTGCCCCATGGAGGATGGGAAGTAAAAAATTTTAAGAACCAAGAAGATCGTTGGGCTAAAACAAGATCTATCATTGAGACTCTTCGGAATCTTCTCTGGCTTTATCTTTATGGGTGTACTTATGAAGATCAGGGAGTTAAGAAAGCTATTGAGTTTTTGTTTTCGACTCAGACTGAAGAAGGTGATTTTCGGGGAGCTTATCTTAATGAGTATGCCACAACTTATCATTGTTTAATTCTCGAAGTTCTTGAACTTTATGGCCTTGATCGCGACCAGAGGACGCAAAAAGGTTTTCAGTGGCTCATGCAAAATCGCCAGAATGATGGAGGATGGGCAATCCCATATCGGACAGTGGGCAAGGAAGAACTGAAAAATCGATACTCCAATCCCCACTCAAAGAATCTTCCCCCTTTGAGTCCTGACAAAACTAAACCTTCTTCGCATTTGGTAACGGGGATGGCCTTGCGGGCTTTGTCTATTTCTCCTACGTGGAAATCAAAATCAGAAACATTAGAAGCTGCCCGATGGTTAACTACCCGCTTCTTTCAAGAAGATTATTATGAAGATCGTCGCGAGGCATCGTATTGGGAAGAAATAAGCTATCCTTATTGGGCTACGAATATTCTTAGTAGCCTCGATACTTTAGCTCGCTTAGGGTTTTTGCCCGAAGAAGCACCGATAAGAATTGCCATCGAATGGTTAGCCAAACAACAGAATAAGCATGGTTACTGGCTCTCAGCAGTGAAAAAAGCAGGAACTCAAGATCATCTCTGGGCAACCTTTGCTGTGCTTAAAGTTCTAAAAATGTTTAAACTGCTGGAAGTTTAAGTTCCCAGCCCGAGACTATTAGTTCATCCAAAAAAATAGGGTAAATATGTATTGTGCCCCCAGTTTTTTCCCCAGTTTTTTAGTGAATTCTCTCCTGGGATATTTCTTCCAATTCGGCCAGCAGATGGAATAATTGATGAAATTCTTCGATTAAGTCAGATTCAAGTTGGCTTTGTTGTTCTTGCTGGATGATTTCCTGAGGAAGGCGGTAAAGAGATTGGGAGTTTTTGAAACAGAAACGAATGTTACGGATCAAGTTTTTTAGCTGCCAAAGTTGAAAATTTTGGGAAAAATATATTTCTTGAGCTTCTTCAGCATAATGAAGGAAAACGTTGGCCCACTCGGCCTGTTGATATTGGAGGAGAAGAGAAGTTATGTCTTTAAGGGTAGCCTCCAACTTTTTTATTCGCCATTTTTCTACTTTTTGCATGAGCATCTATAATTGCATAATTTAAGAGAAAAAGCGAGTTCTTTACCCGCAAATTTAAAAGAGATAGAATAAAAACATGAATTTTATTTTGGGTTTGGGGAGCAATTTAGAACCAAGAAAGACATACCTCCAACAGGCCGCCCGTCTTCTGGTGGAGCACAAGATAAGAATTGAGAAAAAATCTTTTATTTATGAAACCGAACCCGTAGGAGACATAGCCCAACCATGGTTTTTAAATTGTGTCCTCCAAGTTGAGGGAGACGTAAAACCACCAACTCTTCTCAATATTACCCAAAAAATTGAGTTTCAGCTAGGCCGGCGACGGCCTTTTTGTAATGCCCCTCGTACTATAGATATTGACCTTCTACTAGCGGAAGACCTGGTTATTTATACCGAGCACTTAGTCATCCCTCACCCTCGTTTGGCAGAGAGGAAATTTGTTCTTCTTCCTTTGGTGGAAATTGCCCCCCAAGTTATCCATCCTGTTTATCACAAGAGTATTGGCCAGCTCTATCAGGAGTTATCGGACGATTCAAAAGTAATTAAATTAGAACCATTTGAGTTCTAAAAGGATAATTGGTGACTTATGGTTTGCTTATTTTTCCTTAGCCGGAGTGTTACCTTAAAGAGTCGCCAGGAGGCTTAAAACATCGAGGCTGACTCTCTAGGTTTAAGAGATATTAGAGATGGATTAAAATTAAGTAAGCAAAAACAATGACGGTAGTTAAGCAAAACGGGTCTATCAAAAAATTTATTTTTAGGGAGGAGGTCATGAAACCTCAAAAGTCTTTTCTAACTTTGATTTTTATGTTCTTGGTGATGGCCTTTATTAGTTTCTTTCCCCTGAAGATATCTGCTCAATCTGAACTTTTTTCTCTTGAACAGATCATGAGTTATGCTTTTCCTTCGGGGTTAGTTGCTGCCCCCCGAGGAGATTTGGTGGCTTGGGTGTTTAATCAACAAGGTCGACGAAACATCTGGATAGGCAAAGCTCCTGAATATAAACCGGTGAAGCTTACCTCTTATGAGGAAGATGACGGGCAAGAACTTGGGCAGCTCCAGTTTAATTATGACGGTAGTTTAATCATTTATGAGCGGGGTGGTTCACCGAACCGGGCTGGCGAAATTCCTAATCCAACTTCCGATCCAAAGGGGGCTTCCCAGGATGTGTGGGTTATCCCTACCTCTGGGGGAAGTCCATGGAAGATAGGCCCTGGTTCTTCTCCAGTGCCATCACCAACTAAAAATGAAGTTGTTTTTCTTGCAAGAGGGCAAATATATTACGCCAAGTTGGAAAAAGGGGCCCGGCCAAAAATATTATTTCACGCCCGGGGGAATAATGGTTCACCTGCCTGGTCTCCTGATGGCCTCAAATTAGCCTTTGTTTCTTCCCGCGAAGACCACAGTTTTATCGGGATTTATGATTTTGCCATGGATAAGATAAAGTGGTTAGCTCCCTCGGTTGACCGGGATCGATACCCCGCTTGGTCTCCTTCAGGAAGGCAGATAGCTTTTATCCGTTTTCCAGGCGGGATGGGATTCTCTTTTCGCGGCGGAATTTCTTTTTCCATAATGGTAGCTGATCTTGAATCGGGTAAGGCCAGGAAGATCTGGCAATGCCCTAATAACACCGGTGGTTTTGCTCAGTATTACCCAGCCGAGACCCTTCGTTGGGCAGCCGATGATCATCTGGTGTTTTATTCAGAACATGAGCGCTGGATGCATCTTTATTCTCTTTCTTTGAAAAACAACCAACTTATTTCGTTAACTCCTGGAAATTATGAAGTTGAGGACAGCTTTTTGACTAAAGACAGACGAAGAATTATTTTTAGTGCTAATAAAGACGATATAGATCGTCGTCATCTTTGGGAAGTTGCCGTTACCGGAGGACAACTAAAACCACTGACTCTGGGCGAAGGAATTGAATGGGCTCCGGTGGTAACTGCCGCTAGCCAGGACATAATTTTCATCTGCTCTAATGCCTTCCAACCAGCTGCTCCGGCCGTTCTGGCTAAAACAGGCTCAAAACCCAGGCTAATTGCCCCGGAATTTATTCCGGTTGATTTTCCAGCCAAGAAGATGGTCAAACCTAAACAAGTAGTTTTTTCTGTCCCAGATGGTTTAAAGATTCATGGACAACTATTTCTTCCTCGGGGGACCAAGCCTGGCGATAAAAGACCGGCCGTCATCTTTATGCATGGTGGACCCATTCGACAGATGCTCCTCGGTTGGCATATGCGTGGGTATTATCATCATGCCTATGCTCTTAATCAATATTTAACTTCAAAAGGTTATGTTGTTTTATCGGTTAATTATCGTTCGGGAATTGGTTATGGTTATGATTTTCGAACAGCTCCCAAACAAGGTCCCCGTGGAGCCTCCGAGTATCAAGATATTGTCGCTGCTGGCCGTTATCTTCAGCAACGCCCGGAAGTTGATCCCAATAAAATTGGCCTTTGGGGTGGTTCATATGGTGGTTATCTTACTGCTCTTGGTTTAGCTCGCGATTCGGAGTTGTTCGCCGCCGGAGTTGATCTTCATGGAGTCCATGATTGGTCTCTTCGGGCCCGCCGGCGAGAAGGAGGGGGATGGGATATTAGAGGTGAGAATTTAATGAGTTTAGCCTTTCAATCTTCTCCCATTGCTGATATTGATTTTTGGTCTTCCCCGGTCCTTTTTGTCCATGGAGATGATGATCGTAATGTTGACTTCATCCAAACTACCGACTTGGTCCAACGGTTAAGAAGATTGGGGAAAGTCCATCTGGAATTACTTATTCTGCCCGATGAGGTCCATGGATTTTTAAGGCATGAGAGTTGGTTGAAAGTATATAAGGAGGCCGCTGACTTTTTTGATCGTTTCCTTAAAAATAAGAAATAGCTTTTGTCCCCAAGTGAGGGGAATGAGTTACTACGTTAAGGCGAAGGAAAATGTCTCCGTTTCGGTTGAGATTTTTAAGGCCATTCCTTCACTGGCCTTCCCGGCGCCGGCGAAACTGCGCCCCATCAATTCGAACCTTTGGACTTTATTCTTTGTTAAGATGAGTTTCAAAACGATAAACGAGCCGTGCTCAATAGGCGCTCGGCGCCCGAGGCGGGCGGGTTCCTTTGAGGGGCGGTTCCGGAAGGCTAAATCTTCAATGTTGCTCCGACCTTCTTCTTCGCCTTTCGTTCGATTTTGTTTCCCCTCCTTTGGGGACAAAGCCAAGAAATAACTATGCAGAGTTAGCTGGAGTTAAGTTAATCATCTTTTTTTGTTTTCTTTATAAGTGGTGAAAGATAAAATTGGGTACATTTATATGAAGAATAAAAAGACTTATTTAATTATCTACTTACGCTTTTTGTTTGATTATTTACAGGTCAAAAAACTTCTATCTGTTACCAGGAAGCAGGACGTAGCTTTGCTGAATAGATAGCGTTGAACAAGAGCTTAAAAGTTCCATAGGGTTGAGCTCGATACTGGAGGGGAAAACCAAAGAGGATTAATTTACCTTTCTGATAGGGAACTTCCATGATTGATGATTTTCCTTTGATAAAGCTTTCTCCATAAATATAGCCACTCATCAACAAATTCTCCCGGGCATAACGAGCAACACTTCGAGGTTGAGCGTCATCCTTGAAAGTAGGTAAGGTGATGAAGGCACAGGAGTTATCAAAAATTCCACCCGCTTGGGAAGGCATTCCGAAAGCCAGCGGATGATCGCTGTCAAACTCTATCCTCAAAATTGAGCCGGTACAAGTGAATTCTCCTCTCTTAACCTTTTCCATCACATTTTTTACCGGGATACCGAAAGACTTGATAGCCAAGTTACAGGTGCTGTTGAAAAAAATTAGTGTTCCTCCTTGAGCGGCAAACTTTTTTAGGTTTTGAAGTCCTTTGGCTCCGATGCCGCCTACATATTGAGGGGGCATAGTTCCCTTTTTATGACCTTCGATAATAATTTCTGGACGCCAAGTATCGGGAAGAATGATGACATCATAATTTTTTTCCAGCAGGCCAGCTCGAATATCGGCATCATGGAGAATTTTATAAGAGAATTCATACATATCGAGGATATACCTAGTCCAACCTTCATCGGCACTGGGAACCCAAGATTGATAAATTCCCACTCGAACCGGGTTAATTTTCAATAATTTTACTTTGGGTTTTTGATTAATAACTTCTGGGGTTAAATCCCAATCAGCAACTAGTTTTTTCCAAAAAGGAGTCCTCACTTGACGCGAAGGGATAATGATAGTCCCTGAAGCTAATGTTTTAGAGTTTATGGTGGTTTTTTGAGCTAAGCGATAGATAGTTACTCCTGACTTTAGAAGCCTGTTAATGGCCGCGGCCGAGGCATTTTGTTGAGGCGAAAGGACAAAGCCCAGACCCATTTTGGCCGGAAGTTTACCTTTTTTTAGATGAACTTCATCTACTTTTTCCATTTGGGGGGAAATCGGAGTATTCGCCACTCTCACATCAGCTCCAAATTGGTAGGGAAGGGTCCAGCCCATCATGTCGTAAGATTCAAACGGGGCTCCTTCGAAATCGATAGGATTAACAAGACCTTGCCACAAATCGGGGTATTGGCGCAGATCCGGATATTTTTGTTCTTCAAAAACATTTTTAATGAATAAGGCAAAGGGTTGCGTCATAGGAATGATGTAAGTTCCGGCAGGATAAGAAAGCCCATCGCAAGTAAAGGGCTCGAGACTCTGGTAAACATCGACACCTAAGAGAATCATCCGATTAAGAAGAAGCGATACAGATTGAGGGTCAGCCTGCTTAGGAGGTATAATCCAAGCATAAGGAGGTTCTTTTTGGAATCGTTCGATGATATCTTTGCCCATCCGGTATTTATTGAGAAGGAGTTCTTCCTTGTATTTAGCCGCCGTTTGGAGCACAGCTTTGGAAGCAGTTAGACAATAGTCAACCGCATCCTTTAGTCGCCACCAACCGCCTTTCCAGGGGCTAGGATAAAAGGCAGACATGGTTAAATCTTGGTATTCAGGAGGAAAATCTCGCAGGGTGTAAAAGTGAGGGGTGGCGTACCGGTATAGCGCTGTTTCGGTTAAGATTGAAATTATATTGTGGGAGTCCTGAACCTGGGTTAAATAGCCGGGATACCAAGTATCAAAGAGATGGCGGGAGATGGCGCCTTCTTTACCTTCTTCGTCAAAAGCAGCCCCCATGGCCGATCCGACTAGATTTTGCCAGCGAATGATTAAGGGATGAACATTAGGATTGGTAGGTTCGGAATTGGGAGGGATCCAGATGCGGGCCGGAAAAGGAGCGGTTTGGTGGTGATTATAAAAAATAACAGGAAACCATTCCTTGTTAACTAATCGGGCGATATTTTGGGTTTCCACCAGATTGGCCAGATACGAATCTCGATTATTATCATGGCCGGCATAAATATGATACAGGCGCGGGAGGGGAGAAACTTCATAGGGAGTGCTCAAGTTTTGCTGGTACCACTCAGCTAAAATGTTCATCCCGTCCGGGTTGGCAAAGACAAGAACCAGAATTACTTTATCCAGTATTTCAGAGGTTTTCTCATCTTGAGCAACAACTAAATCGTAGGCCAACTGGATGTTATGCTGGGCTGGAGCACACTCAGAAGCATGAAGTCCTCCATCGATATAAACAATGGCTTTACCTTCTTGGGCCAGTTTCTTGGCTTCTTCTGGCGATAGTCCCTGAGCAAGGGAGAGTCTTCGAAGAATAGTCTTGTATTTATCAAGTTCAGCGATGTTTTTTTCAGAAGAGATGACCGCATAGATCATATCCTGGCCCATTGATGTTTTACCGGCTGAGAACAATTGGAGGCGAGGGGAGTTCTTCTCAAGAATTCGCCAGTATTGGATGGCTTGATCATAGGTGGCCAAGTGGTAATCAGCCCCTACCTTAAACCCAAGGATATCTTCAGGTTTAGGAATGGTTTGAGCCTGGATCATCAAGGAACAAGTTAAGAATAGAACAATGCCGAAGACAAAATAAGATTTTTTCATTAATATGCCTCCTTCTCTAATAATTTTGCGAAATGATATTTTTTCCACTTTCTTCCCCCGTATTTAGGAGCCTTTCTTCTCTATTAGCTTATGAATTTCTTCGTTATTCATCCTCTGGCGACTTTTTTTATTTATTATTCCTTTAAACTATCCTTTTTATACCATTTTTTACTAATTGCCAACTGTATTTTGATAAGCTTTTCTTAAAAAGCATCAGGGATGTGATGAATTGAGTAATCTTCTGGTGATCGATAGCAGACAGCAATCACATCGAAACGAATTGAAGCTGCCTTTACTTTTTTCTGGAACAAGTAGCCTCGAGCTACAGCCTTTATCTGTTTCTGTTTCTGGCGATTGACACCTTCTTCCGGATAGCCAAATACTTCATTCCGCCTTGTTTTTACCTCTACAAAGACCAAGGTGTCCTTATCTTTAGCGATTATGTCTATTTCCCCCCGCCCAAACCGGAAATTGGTCTCGAGAACATCATATTTTTTTCTCTGCAAATAGCGAACCGCCA
>DQWD01000232.1 GCA_011042725.1 Candidatus Aminicenantota bacterium
GAAGAAGCCGCTACCCAGCCCGAACTTCTCAAGGAAGCTCCCCATGGCACCTATGTGCGACGGCTAGATGAGACCAGCGCTGCGCGCCGCCCGGTCTTGCGTTGGCGACCTGATGTGGTTCAGAATGAAGACCAGGGAGAAAACTAAAGAAAAGGGAGAAAAAATTAGTGTCGATCCAGGATCTTATCCTTAGTCTTCATCATTTTTGGGCTGAACATGGCTGCTATTTGGCAGCGTCTTATGATGTTGAAGTTGGGGCGGGAACGATGACTCCTGATACTTTCTTTCGAGTTCTTGATTCCCAACCATGGAAAATAGCCTATGTTCAGCCTTCTCGCCGACCAGCCGACGGCCGCTTTGGTGAAAATCCCCATCGAGTTCAAAAACATTTTCAATACCAGGTGATTATCAAGCCATCCCCTGAGAATATTCAGTTTCTTTATTTACAGAGTTTGGAAAGATTAGGGATAAATTTAAGAGAACACGACATCCGTTTTGATGAAGATAATTGGGAATCACCCACCATCGGTGCTTGGGGAGTAGGATGGCAGGTTCTCCTTGATGGATTAGAGATTACCCAGTTTACTTATTTTCAGCAAGCTGGAGGAATAGATCTTTTCCCAGTTCCCGTTGAAATAACTTATGGAATCGAAAGGTTAGAGATGTTTTTGGAAGGCAAAGATAACATCTATGATCTTCAATGGTCTGATGATGTAACCTATCGGGAATTGAGATGGGAAGAAGAAAGACAGTTCTCTGAATACAATTTTAATCAGGCTGACTTGAATTTTATCCGCGATTCCTTTTCTCGTTATCTAGAAGAGGCCCAGAATTTAATTAACCAGGGATTGCTTTTACCGGCTTATGATGAGTGTTTAAAGTGCTCTCATCTTTTTAATCTTTTAGATGCTCGAGGGGCCATTAGCGTCACCGAGAGGGTGAAACTAATCTCACAAATCCGGGCATGTGTGTTGCAAATTGCTCAAAACTATGTGTCTCAGGGAGAAAAGTAAATGCCAGAGTTACTGTTGGAGATCTATACTGAAGAAATGCCGGCTGCGCACATAAAAGCTGGTTTAACCCAATTAGAGGAGGGCCTAAAAAAAGAATTAACTGCCCGGGAGATTGAGTGGGATGATCTTGAGACTTGGGGAACGAACCGGCGGTTGATTGTGGTCGGAAATTTGGCCTCTCATCAGAAAGATCGAGAAGAAATAATTATTGGTCCACCTCGGAAGGTCGCTTTTGATGAGCAGGGTAATCCCACTTCTACACTTAAAGGTTTTGCTAAAGCTAAGGGAATTAAAGTTGAAGAAGTAGAAATTATCCAGACAGAAAAAGGAGAGTATGCTGGAGCAAGAAAAAAAGTAAGAGGCCAACCTACTGGAGAAATCCTAGCTCAAGTGCTTCCTCCCTTGATAACATCTCTTTCCTTCCCCAAGATGATGCGCTGGGGAAGCAATCCACTAAGGTTTTCCCGGGCGATTCATAATCTTCTCTGTTTGTTTTCGGGAAAAGTAATTAACTTTGAAATTAGCGGGCTAAAAAGTTCTAATTTTTCCTTCGGTCATAAAATCCATTCTCCTCAACAAATTTTTCCCCAAGAAGTAGCTGAATATTGTCAGGTATTAAAGAAAAATACCGTTGTTGTTGATCCAGAACAGAGAAGAAAAATGATTCTTAATCAAATGAAAACTCAGCTAAATAAAATTCAAGCTGAAATCAGTGCGGATGATGAGCTCCTCGAGAAATGGGTTTATGATGTGGAATATCCTTACGTGTTTTTAGGTGAATTTCCTGAAAAATACTTGAAACTTCCCCTTGAAGTTTTAAGAACAGCCATGAAGGAAGGGCAAAGTTTGTTTGCTGTAGTGAAAAAGAAAAAACAGCTTCCTTATTTTTTGGGCTTGGCTGACGCAAGAAGTGACCGAAAAGGATTAATTAAATTAGGAAACGAACGTGTTCTTAAAGCTCGTCTTGAGGATGCTCTTTTCTTTTGGGAGAACGACACGCGGATTCTTTTAGAGGAAAGAAAAAAAGATTTGGCTAAAATTGTTTTCCAAGAAGCGTTAGGGACTTACCAGCATAAGACCCAAAGACTGGTTGAGATAATTAGTTATTTATCTCGAAAAGTTGACTTGGCTAAAGAAAAAAAAGATTTAGTTCTGGCGGCCGAATTAGCTAAAGTAGATTTATTAACCGACATGGTCCGTGAGTTTCCTTCCCTTCAAGGAATAGTTGGTGGTCTATATGCTCGACATGAGGGATATCCATTACCTATCTGGAAGGCTATTTATGATCACTATCTCCCCCAAAGTGCAGAGGACCGGCTCCCTTCAACTCTATATGGATGCTTATTATCGCTGGCTGATAAAATTGATAACATTGTTGGTGTTATTGGGCTAGGAGTGGATGTCTCTGGTTCGAAAGATCCATTTGGGCTAAGGCGGGAAGCCCAAGGAGTTTGTCGAATAATTTTGGAGAAGAAGTTAAATATATCTTTAAAGAGACTTCTTAACAAGGTTATCAAGACTTATGGCTCTCAGCTGCGCTTGGAAGCAAGCTGTGTCGAGGAAAAATGTTTGGAATTTTTTCAGAATCGCCTGGAATATCTTTTTTCCCAACAGGGATATCGTTACGATTTAATAAAAGCGGCTTTAGGTCCAGGAGTTGATAACCTCTATTTCGCCAGCCGCCGATTGGCTGCTCTCGATAGTCTAAAAGATACCTCTCGCTTCATCCATCTCGTTCTTTTGGCCAAGAGAGTCAACAATATTCTTAGAGGAAGCCCTGGCTACCAAGTGAATCCTGATTTATTTCTGGAAAAAGAGGAAAAGGAATTGTATTCTTCTTACCAAATTATTAAGGGCAATCTAACCTCGCTTCTTAAAAAAGGGGATTTTTTAAAAGCTTGTCGCCTAACTCTCAGTCTGCGCGGGCCAATTAACAATTTTTTTGATCGGGTTTTGGTGATGGCTGAAGACAAGAGAATCAGGCGTAATCGCCTGGCCTTGCTTCAACAGCTTAAAAATTTATTTGACGAGCTAGCCGATTTTTCCCAAATTGTAATTGAAGGTTGAGGAAAAAGAGTTAATAAAGAATTTATTGTTTTTTTTCTTCTTGTTCTTTAAATTTTTCTAATTCTTCTTCGGGAACAAATTTTTGCTCTAAAGCAATGATCTTGACTAGATTTCCAGGGTAATTGTGATTCTTTTTCTCCCCGTAAGGGTGAAACTGAACTCCAATTTGATAACGGTAACTTTTTCCAGGGTTTGGTGAAGACCAACGGACTTTTCCCTTCATTAAGAGAGGAGCCCTTTCTCCTGGAATGGAAATAGCCAAAATTAATTCTTGGTTAATTTTAATTTTTTGTTGGCTTAAAAAGCGAAGGCCCCCCCGGCTGATGTCCATTACTGGACAGAATTCTTCTTCGTATGTTCGCGAATACGAGATTAATTTTTTCTTTTTATAGTTTACTGTTGCCCCCGGAATTTCAAAACGTATGCAGGTTCGACGCTCTAATCCTTTATAATCCATACTGTTCCTCCAGGTTGACTCAGCTCCCCCTCATCCTTGGTGGCATTATCTACCTAGGCTTAAATATAGCATATAGTTTATAAAAGTCAAAAAATATTTTTGCTTTTTTCTCCAAATACAATAAAAATAATGAGGTGATTATTCTCCCCGCGGGACTGATTGTAGTCAGGAAGGAAAAAGAGGAGTGGAAGTTTCTTCTCTTGCGTGCTTTCCGGAACTGGGATTTTCCTAAAGTCGATGTTAACTTATTTGAGGAGTTAAGCTTAAGCGAGTTAAGGAAATGTCTGTGAGAGCGTAAGACTAGTTTTGATGTTTTTTTTAGAAATTATAATTAAAGTCACGGCATATCCGCAATTGAATAAGTGCGTATATTAATCTAAGCTCAAGAAATAAAGTGTCTTCTTCAGATTAAATTTGAAATTATTCTCTTTATCTAAGGGTGCCTTCGTAGTGAGCCGTTAACTGGCGTTTTCGTACTTCTTCAGGCGTGTAAAGAGGAAGAAGAACCGGGGCAATGCGGTCGGCTTTGATGCCTGCTTCTTTTAGTTCTTGCTCGTATTTGGCCACGTGTTCCAGGGTGAGTTTGCCAAGCTTGACTTTCTTAACGTATTCAGCGGCGTTACGACCGGCGCGACGGCCAAAAACATTGTAGTCAAGCACCGAATTACCCATTAAGCGATTTCGGCCATGAACTCCACCTGAGGCTTCGCCGGCCACATAAAGACCGGGTATTGTTGTTTCGGCTTTTTCGTTTATTTCGATGCCCCCATTTTGATAATGGAGAGTCGGGAAGATTAACATTGGCTCTTTGGTAATATCAATACCATAGCGGTTGAACTGGCGAAACATGGCCGGAAACTGGTGATTGATGTATCCTTCTCCTTGGAGCATTTCGATTAGAGGTGAATCGAGCCAGATTCCAACTCGGCCGCTTTGGATGGTAATTCCGTTTTTCCTTCCGTTACATTCTCTGATGATGGCCGCTGCTTCAACATCTCGTGGTTCGCGAGGAAAGACAAAAAGTTCGCCATCTTTATTAACGGGTTGTCCCCCGGCTCCTCTAATCTTTTCAGTAATTAAAAAGCCGGCAATCTGCTCAGGATAAACGGCACCAGTAGGATGATATTGAACTGAATCCATATAGAGAAGGTTAGCCCCAGCTCGGTAAGCCATGACCAGGCCGTCACCGGTGGCCCCGTAATGATTGGTGGTGTCAAAGCCTCGAATATGAAGCCTTCCGAATCCTCCGGTAGCGATGATGGTGGCCTTGGCTTTGACCGAAAAATACTCCTCAGTCTCCATATTATAGAGAATGCCTCCAGCACAGCGGCCTTGGTCATCAATGATGAGCTCTACGGTCGGCATAAACTCTAAAATTTCCACCATTTCGGGGTGGTTACGGACTTCATCCATCAGGGTCCGCATGATAATGGCCCCGGTGTAGTCACGACAAGAATGCATCCGTTTACGGGATGTTCCTCCACCGTGGAGAACCTGCATGGTTCCATCGGGAAGTTTATCCCAAACGACTCCCAAGTCCTCAAGCCATTTAACTATTTTTGGTCCGTCCTCAGTTAAGGCCCGGACCAGCTCGGGTTTATTATCAAAGTGACCCCCCCCAATAGCATCAAGATAATGTCGAGTAGGTGAGTCCTGGGGCATGTCGGCCGCTTGCATTCCACCTTGAGACATCATGGAGTTAGCATCGCCGATGCGGAGTTTGGTGGAAATAATTGACTTGGCTCCATTTCTCATGGCTTCAATAGCGGCGGCACATCCTCCTCCGCCACCACCGATAATAAGAATATCTGTTTCGAAATCAGGTTGGCTTAAGTCAAATTTCTGAGGATCAATTCGACTGTGAGACTCAAGAAGATCCGCCACTTCAGCGGTTAATAATTCACCTTTATTTGGACCAACTCTTACCTGGCGTCGTGCGTCAGGTTTGTAATCCGGGTGGAAATCCTGGAGAACCTTTTCTCTTTCTTCGGCTGTCATCGGGGGAAAAACAGGCTTTCCTGACTTCGCCAATTCAAACCTTTTAGCCCTTGTCTGGGCCACTTTGTCTAGGGAAGGTTTCATATATTCTGGATACATTTTTTTTACTCCTTCCTATAAATTATTCCATATCTCGTTCGTAGTAGAGTTTTGTAAGCTCTTCCCGATTCATCTTCATTAATTTTTCGTATTCTTGGTCATATTTATGTTCTTTGATTTCTTTTATTCTTTTTTCTAGGTGCTGGCTTTTTTTGTTGAGGTATCGTCCATAAAGGCGTCTGGCCAATAGACCGACGTTGAACTGGACGATTTCCGCCGGGCACCGGATGGCACAGAGACCGCAGCAAAGACAATCAAAAGATAGATCCATAACTTTTTCTATGTCCCCTTGTTTAGCTGCCTGGATGTAGTCCATTACCTCCAAATCTTGAGGACAGGCTTTGGTACAGGTAGCGCAAGCAACGCAGCGGAAAATTTCCGGATAAAGCAGTTGAAAAGTTTCGACGGTGGGTTGCAACTTTTCTAAATCATAGATGGCCTTTCTGGCGGGAATAGCCGGCAGTTGAGCCAACCACATTCCTTCTTGGACAAGAGTGGTACAGGCTAAACCGGTATAAATTTTGAAATCACCCGGCATCCGGTAGACAGTAGCACAGGCACCACAAAAGCCCTCCCGGCATCCTGCTCCCCTCTTTATCTGGTAGCCAGCATATTCAATGGCTCCCATAATAGTTGAGCCAGCTGGTACCTTGTGAGCTTTACCCATGATGTAAACAGTGACCAAATTATTGGTTGCTTCCTCTGATTTTTTCTTTGTTTTCTTCTTGTTTTGGTGGGAGCTTCCTGTTGGCCCCAATTCTTGCTTCATGTTTATCCTCCCAGAATAGAATTAATCGGGGAATCTTCCTGACTAAAATTTATTGATAAAGCCTGGTTCATTGATTATTCCCCAGAGGGTGGTCCTCCATTTTCTGATAATTCAAGGCGGCCTAGTTTGCGGATATAATCCGTAAACTCGTTCATGACATTGACAAATTTTTTGCCCTCAGCTGCGGAAACCCATTCTAAGCGCAACCGGTCAGGGTTAATCCCGAGATCACCTAAAAGCTTTTTGAGTAATTTAATACGGCGAAGAGTTTTATAATTTCCATCTTGGTAATGACAATCGCCAGGATGACAACCACCGATGAACACTCCGTCGGCCCCTTTTTTGAAGGCCCAGAGAACATGTTGAGGATCAACGCGGGAGGAGCACATAACTCGGATGATGACGCCGTTGGGCTGATATTCCATTCGCGAAGTTCCCGCTAAATCAGCTCCAGCTGAGGTACACCAGTTGCAAGCAAAACAAATAATTTTTGGTTCAAATTCAGCCATTTTATCTATCTTTCTCCTTCCAAGATGATGTCAACCATTGATAATATTTGTTCATCAGTAAAATTACGTTGTTGGGCAGCGCCTGACGGGCAGGCAGCTATGCATGCCCCACAGCCTTCGCATAAGACTTCATTGACGATGACCACTTTCTTTTGCTCATCAAAGATTCGGGCTTCATAGGGACACTGGGGAATGCATATTTTGCATCCACAGCAGAGATCTTCATCGACTTCAGCCACGATGGGATCGTGGCTTAATTCGTCAGAGGAGAACATGGCCAAAACTTTGCTGGCAGCGCCACTGGCTTGAGCCACTGTTTCCGGAATGTCTTTGGGGCCTTGGGCCACGCCAGCTAGAAACATGCCGGAGACCATGCTCTCTACAGGACGTAATTTTGGATGAGCTTCGGAGAAAAAGCCATCTTTGTCGATCGAAATCTTTAAAACTTTAGCTAGTTCCCTTGCTCCTTGAGAGGGACGGATGGCCATCGCCAGAACAACCAGATCGGCTTCGATCTGGATATCTTTTCCCGAGAGAGTATCTACTCCCCAAACGATAACTTTACCGTTTTCCTGAAAGATTTTTGAAACTTTTCCTCGAAGATAGACAACCCCATCTTCTTCAGTCGCTCGCTGGACAAATTCTTCATACCCCTTACCACCAGAACGGATGTCGATATAAAAAACGTAGGCTTGACCATCGGGAACATGATGTTTGTAAAGCATGGCATGTTTGGCGGTATACATACAGCAGATTTTGGAACAGTAGGCGTTGTGAAGTTCGGGGTCACGAGAACCACAGCATTGGATAAAAACTACTTCTTTAGGGACACGGTGATCAGATGGCCGGAGCACTTCACCCTTAGTTGGTCCGGAAGCGGAAAGGAGTCGTTCAAATTGCAATCCATCTAATACATCAGGAATCTTTCCGTAGCCGTATTCAGCCATTCTTTCTTTTTCATAAAGATCATAACCAGTGGCCACAACGATTGCTCCCACTTCTTCCTCGATAATCTGGGGAGGCATGTCGTAATTGATAGCTTTTGGTTCGCAGACATCAATACACTTACCGCAAGCAATAGGCACAAGACCTGGGCAGTGAGCACTGTCAAGAGTGTAGGAGGCGGGAATAGCCTGGGGAAAAGGTATGTAGATGGCCTTTCGGCCAGTTAGGCCCAGATCAAATTCATTGGGTACCACAACCGGGCAGACTTCGGAACATTCCCCGCACATTGTACAAGCATCGGGGTCAACATAAGTTGGTTTTTTCCGGATTTTAACTTTGAAATTGCCGACAAATCCCGAAATTTCCTGAACTTCACTGTAGGTCATGAGTTTAATATTGGGGTGCTTAGAGACTTCGACCATCTTAGGGGTCAAGATACACTGCGAGCAATCTAGGGTGGGGAAGGTTTCTGATAATTGAATCATATGTCCCCCGATGGAAGGGCTTCTTTCTACCAGGATGACTTCGTAGCCTCCGTTGGCAATATCCAGGGCCGCCTGGATACCGCTAATGCCTCCCCCGATGACCAAGGCTCTCTTAGTGATCGGGACACTGATGGGCTCGAGGGGGGTGTTCCGCTGAACTTTTTCAACGATACTCTTGGCTATTTTGATAGCCTTAGCGGTGGCTTTGCTTTTTTCTTTATGGACCCAGGAGCATTGTTCACGAATGTTGGCAATTTCACATTGGTAAGGATTAAGACCCGCCATGTTGGTTGCTTTGCGAAAGGTTGATTCATGGAGGGTAGGGGAGCAGCAGGCCACAACAACACTGTCTAAGTTTTTTTCCTTGATTGACTCAATAATAAGTTTTTGTCCTGGGTCAGAGCACATGTAAACATAATCTGTCGCGAGAACAACTCCTTCGTGTTTAGCTAATTCTTCGGCAACTTTTTTCACATCTACAGTTCCCGCGATATTGATTCCGCAATGACAGACAAAAACTCCAGTGCGTTTCTTATTTTTCATTTCTTGCCTCTTTACGAGTAAATTTCATTTGGACCTTTACTTCTTTTTTGCCTTAGCTTTGGTTGCGCCGGTTTTTTCTTCCTCTAAAGTTTGGAGTCCATACTCATATCCTTTGTCGAAGGCCTTAATATTCAATTCGAGAAAGCGATCAGGGACTAGTCCAGGGAGAGCTTTTTTCATCGACTCGGGCTTGACTAATTTGGTTACCGCGGTAAAAAATCCAAGCATCACCAAATTAGCGATAATTCGATTGCCTAATTCTTCGGCAAAACGAGTAGCGGGAACGGCATATATTTTTATCTTTCCGCGGGGTGGATTAGGTTTGACTAAGTCCTTATCAATGATGAGAAGGCCGTCTTCCCGCAGTTCTGGCTCATATTTATCATAAGCTTCTTGGGACATGGAAACCAGAATTTCGGGCTTGGTAATATAGGGGTAAAGGACTCGGTCATCAGAAACGACCAGTTGAGAACTGCAGGCGCTTCCCCTTGCTTCAGGTCCAAAGCTTTGGTTCATCGTGGCGTGTTTATTATCATAGAGAGCTAAGGCTTTGCCGGTGATTAAGCCACACCGGATGATACCTTGTCCTCCGAATCCAGAAAATCTAATCTCGGTCATAGTTAATTCTCCCGTAGAGTTGATAATCATCTCCCAGCACTCGGGATAGATGTTGGTTCATGGCGTCGAGGAAGGTGGGTTTTTCCTTCTCGACAAATTTCCCAACGATAAGTTTTCCCTGATATGAGATATCTAAATTTCTTGTATCCGCGCCGTGTTGAATTTCGGAATTGTCGTAGTAATAACGTAGGAGATTAAGACCATCACCCAGGCGATTGCGGCGGGCATAAAGTGTAACGCAAGGAGTGATGACTTCGATAAAGGAAAATCCTGGCCTTTGGAGAGCATCCATAATTGACATAGTTACCCGGCGAAGGTGTAAAGCAGTCCAACGGGCGACATAAGTTGCTCCCGCCGCATCCATTAAAAAGGGAAGATTAAAGGGGTATTCAAAGTTCCCATAAGGTGCGGTTGAGGCGTTAGCTTCGATAGGAGTTGTAGCGGCTACCTGTCCTCCGGTCATGGCGTAATTAAAATTATTGACGCAGATGACTACTAAATCCATATTCCGACGAGCGGCGTGGATGAGGTGATTACCGCCAATTCCGGCCAGATCTCCATCCCCACTGAAGACGATAACTTTTAATTCCGGGTTGGCAAGCTTAAGCCCCGTGGCAAAGGGAACTGCCCGGCCATGGGTAGTATGGAAAGAGTCTAATTTGATATAACCGGCTACTCGGCCAGTGCATCCAATACCAGAGACAACGGCCACTTTATCTAGGTCAATTTGAGTTTTCTTTAGAGCTTCAGCGAAAGAGGTGACTACAGTGCCTATCCCGCAACCTGGGCACCAGATGTGAGGAATACGATCCATCCGCAAAAGATCTTCGATTGGATTTCTTTCTTCTAATCTATCTTCGGCTTTCATTTGACGGCCTCCTTAATGGCATTATAGATATCGTCAGGATTGTGGACCCAACCCCCGCAATGGGGGACATGAATAACTTTGGCCTGACCAGCGGCACATCGTTCGACTTCGTAAACGATTTGTCCATAATTGATTTCAGGAACCACGAAAGATCCTACTAGAGAAGCTAATTCTCTGATCCTCTTTTCGGGGAAGGGCCAGACGGTAATGAGTCTTAAGGTACCGACCTTGATTCCTTCCTGACGAGCTTTCTGAACGGCGCGGGTGGCCACCCGGGAAGTTATTCCGTAAGAAAGAACGACCACTTCCGCCGTGTCTATTTCGTCTTCTTCTAATCTAATAATTTTATCAGCATTTTTTCTGATTTTGTCACATAAATGGCGAACACACCAATCTTGGCATTCAGCATTAATGACAGGGTAACCCCGTTCATCATGAGTGAGTCCGGTGGTGTGAAAACGATAGCCATCTCCAGCTTTAATCATAAAAGGAATCCCGTCTTTATCGAGTTTGTAAGGCAAGTATTCTTCTTTGGGGCCGGCATACCATTTTCTCTCGACCACCTCTATTTCTTCAGCCGGGGGAATGACTACCTTTTCATGCATATGTCCCACGCATTCATCGGTCATGATAAAAGTGGGGACTCGGTATATTTCCGCCAGATTAAAGGCTTCAATGGTTAAATCGAAACATTCTTGAGGTGAGTCAGGGGCTAGGGCAATAACTTCGTAATCACCGTGGGAGCCCCATCGAGCTTGCATTATATCTTGCTGTCCCGCTAAAGTAGGCAATCCTGTCGATGGGCCACCTCGCTGGACATTGGCAATGACCAGAGGGGTTTCCATCATGCAGGCGAGGCCGATATTTTCTTGCATTAGGGAAAAACCTGGACCTGAAGTAACCGTCATGGCTTTCACCCCTCCCCATACGGCCCCGATCAGGGCAGCTATCGAGCCCAATTCATCTTCCATCTGGATGAAAACTCCCCCTACTTTGGGAATTCGGGCCGAAAAACGTTCGGCTGTTTCGGTAGAGGGGGTGATGGGGTAGCCGCCAAAAAAACGACATCCAGCAGCTAGGGCTCCTTCGGCAATGGCGAAGTCACCATCAAGGTAATGGACGCCAGTTAACACCCCTTTAGGGTCGGCTTTCACTTTTTTCACGGTCTTCCTCCTGTTTTAGGGTTACAAAAATTGCAAATTCAGGGCAAATTGCTTCGCATAGTTGGCAATAACAACACTCATCCTCATTTTTAACATAGGGAGGATGATACCCTTTAATGTTAAATTCATCAGATAATTCCAACACATCTCGGGGACAATACTCGACGCAAAATCCACATCCCTTACAGCGGTCTTTAACGATGTGAATTTTGCCTTTTTTGGGTTTTAAATTTCCAAAATAAATCATGGTTCCCTCAGATCAAAGCTTTAGATTTTAAAATTGGTTTAGGATCAATATAGTTTAAATCAAGACGTATTTTTTCTTCCGGGCAATTTAAGGCTAGAGCCAATAGCTGGGTAAAATAGAGAATGGGTATTGTTTGGAATTCAGGAAATAATTTTAAAGCCTCTTTTTGACGAGTATCGAGGTTAAAGGCACAAAGGGGGCAACTAACAACTACAACTTCAGCCCCAAGTTCCCGGGCAGAATTGAGGATTTGGTAAGTTCTTTCAGCGACAATTTCGGGGTTGTCCACTGTTTTATAAGCACCACAACATTCGGTTTTGTAAGGAAAGTCAATGACTGTTGCTCCTAGCGAAGCCATTAACTCATCCAAAATTTGGGGGTTTTCGGGGTCATCAATTCCAATTTCTCGTGGGCGCACTAGATAACAACCATAGTAGCTGGCCACTTTTAATCCCTGGAGAGGGTGAGTTGCTTTTTGTTTAATGGTCTCGAATCCAATTTTATCCTTTAGAATTTCGAGAAGGTGGTAGATTTCGACGTCTCCTTGGTACTTGGTTTCTTCTTCATACATTAAATCATTCAAAGTAGAAAGGGCTTCTTGGTCGGCCCGAACTCTTTCGTTGGCCCTTTTCAAGGTATTGAAGCACATAGCGCACATGGTCATCACGGAATCTGCTGGAGCTTCTTTGGTTCGGATAAGAACGCGGATGGGAGCAAGATGATGAATCAGATCGTCAGTGACGAGCGAAAATACAGTTCCACAGCAGTTCCATCTTTCCAGTTCTTGGACTTCCACCCCCAGTTTAGTCAAGGCACATAAGCCTGATTCCTCAAAATTTTTGGCTTGATTTTTTAAAGTGCATCCAGGATAATAAATCAGTTTCATTATAACCATTCCTCTTTATAAAAATTTTAATATGAATCATGGTCAATTAGAGTTTGAAACCTAGGATGTAAATTTTCTAAAACTACTGATTAGAGCAATGGGAGGGACTTGGCATCTTATGTCTTGGGGGAGACGCTCAGGATCGATGTGGTCTTTTCTTTTGCGCAGAAGAATTTGACGAATGGCCTCGATCACTTCGGCAATTTTGATGCCTCGGGGACAGCGGACATTACAAGTCATACAAGAAGCACAGACCCAAATGGATTTAGAATTCAAGAGCTCTTCTTTAAGACCGAGTTGAGCGTAGCGAATGATTTGATTAGGAAGGAGATCCATGTCGGAGACAGCTGGGCAACCGGCGGAACATTTACCACATTGATAACATGCTAGAAGGTTTTGACCGCTTAATTCCTGGATTTTGGCAACAAATGAATCATTAATATTTTTGCGGGAAATGTTGATTCTCATTGAACCAACCTTTCATTAATAAAATTTATGAATTCGATGAGATTCAAAGAACTCATATAGTTGAAAAAACATTAAAGTAAATCATAAATAATGGTTAGTGTCAAGAAAATAAGTTGCAGAAAAAATTAATTATTTTTTGGGAAATTTGCCGAGAGAGGTTAACCTCTAAAATAGAGATACGCCCCGAGAATAATGACCACCACGATGACGGAAGCCAGCACGTCTCTCCAGTTCCAGCTTTGGCGGGAATGTTTTTTGTCTTCGAGGGTTCGGGTGCCGAAAGTAAGGCCGGAAATCTGTTGATAATTTGGTTCTTCAGTTAAATAACTAACGACAATCATGACTATGATACAGATGATAAAAATGAAGAGACTGTAATACTGAAAAAAGATATTATTTATGATCCAAAAAAATGAACCTTCGTTATACGAGAAATTGCTTATTAGTTTAACGGGAGTATCAACTGCTAGACGGAAAACTCCTAAGGCAAATCCCGTTGATAGAGCCGCCAAGCATCCCTTTTTGTTTAGTCTTTTCATGAAAACCCCGAAGAAAAAAACCACAAAAATAGGAGGAGCTAGATAAGCTTGAACTCCTTGAAGATAATCATATAATCCTTTGCCTCCTCGAATGACCGGAATCCAAAAAAGCCCGATTAGGACCATAACGGCCGTAGCTACTCGTCCCACCCAGACAAGTTGGCGCTGAGAGGCCTGGGGTTTCATCCGGGAATAAAAATCCATGGTAAAGAGAGTTGAGGAAGCATTAAACACGCCGGCCAGAGAGCTCATCAAGGCTGCCAATAAGCCAGCGACAACAATTCCCCGTATTCCAGGGGGAAGAATATAGGCTACTAAAAGGGGAAAAGCCTTTTGAGCGTTGTCGCGGATTAGTTCACCACCGGGACCGAAAAATTCTTGTTGAAAAACAGCGATTTTTCCTGTTTTGGCCAAGGCAAAAGCAATCATTCCCGGAATAATAAAGATGAAGACCGGAAGTAATTTGAAAAAAGCAGCCATGATGGAGCCGCGCCGGGCGTCTTGTTCATCGCGAGCGGCCAAGGCTCGCTGGACGATGTATTGATCGGTGCACCAGTACCACAGGCCGATAATTGGAGCACAAAAAAGCATTCCTAGCCAGGGATAATTGTCGTTGAAATACCAAGCCATCCGCCCTGCTTCTTTAATTGGCTCCCAGGTTCCTTGGATACCGTGAGGAACAAGAGGTTTCCACAGGTTGAACATTTCCGAGCCGGCTACCGAGCGCAGGACATGCCAGCCGCCTAATGCTTTTAGGCCGAAAATAGTGACCAAAATCGACCCCACCACCAGAACAATTGTCTGCATAGCTTCGGTGTAAGCCACCGCCCGGAGGCCACCAAGGATAGTGTAAATGCCCGTAAAAACAATGACCAGCAGTGATCCCAACCAAAAACTATCTAAACCGAGGAAGTGGATTTCAGGCAAAAGGACACTAAAAACTATTCCCCCGGCAAAAATTCCCACCGCTATTTTGGTCAGAACATAGGCCACTAGAGAAATCAAAGATAATACCGTCCGTGATTCAGGAGAGAATCTTTTTTCCAAAAACTCAGGCATCGTGAAAACTTTGGAGCGCATGTAAAAAGGAACCATGACCCACCCTAGAATCAATAGGCACCAGGCATGGAGCTCATAATGAGCCATGGCTACTCCGTCTGTTGCTCCCGAGCCAGCTAAACCAACGAGGTGTTCAGAGCCAATATTTGAGGAAAAGATAGAAGCTCCGATGATGAACCATCCGAGATGGCGGCCAGCTAGAAAATAATCGGTCGATGTCTTTTGACCCTGTTTAATGGCTATCCAAGAGAGTCCTAAGATTAATAAAAAATAAAGACCAACGATAGTTAAATCTAGCGTATGCAATGTACTCATCAGCCTATCCTTTTTCCAGTTATCTTGGCAAAGATACAAGTTATCAGATTTCTTGCTAATTATTCAAGATTTACTGTCAAAAACTGGTGAAAACTGGTGACATGGAAAAC
>DQWD01000280.1 GCA_011042725.1 Candidatus Aminicenantota bacterium
CACTTTTTTGGATCGGGAATCGTCCCCGAAGGCACAGGGTTTCTTCTTAATAATCACATGGATGATTTTTCCCGGGATCCCCAATCTCCCAATGCCCCTGGTCCACGGCGTCATCCTTTAAGTTCCATGGGACCTCTTATCATCTTTCATCAAGGCCAACCCTTTTTGGTCCTGGGATCACCAGGTGGAACTCGAATCTTTTCCAGCTTGACTCAAATAATCTTTAATATCATCGAGTTTGGTCTTGAACTGGATGAAGCTATTGAAGCTCCTCGCTTTTTTTCTTATTCTGTCGGGGGCAAAGCCCGCCCTCTCTTCGTCGAAAACCGTATCCCTGCCGTTACTCTGGAAAAACTCCGTCAATGGGGCCATGAAATAACGATTAGGGAAGCCTATGATAAATATTTTGGAGGTGCGCAGGGAATATTAATCTTGCCTCAGCGTCAAGGAATGTATGGCGGAGCGGATTCTCGCCGGGATGGCACTGGTAAAGGTTACTGAAAGTATATCAATATACTAATTAAAAATAGTAAAATAATTACTTAGATACAGGGAATTATCCTAATTAAGAATAATTAAAGAGAGGTAAGAAGAATGTCTGATCTAAAAATTAAACTTCTTAAACTCCCTGTTTACTTTCTTCTTATTTTGGGAATCGCGCTTTTATCACTGGACTTCGTGCCTGTCAACCAAGCCAACCCTCTACAAGTCGAACCGAATAATCTACCTCAATTTTCTTCTCCCGTGTTGATTACCTCAGCGGGCCAGAGTGCCGAAATCCAACTCGCGGGAGTCATTGCCAAAAGAGCCAGTCTCAATGCTGAACTGGTTAAAATGGCCACCGCCGAGAACTTACAAGGGAAAAAAACCCTTGTTCTGGTGCTGGGAGCAAGTTTGAAAGGTTTAGGAGCCGCTGGTTTGGATATGAATCAGGAAATAAGCCGGGTTTCTTCGCTTCTTCAGGCCTGCCAAGAAAAAAGCATTCCCGTCCTTTGTCTCCATTTAGGTGGTGAAGCTCGGCGCGGGGAACTCTCCGACAAAATTGTAGCCTCTTTTCTTCCCTTGGCTCAATTAGCCTTGGTAGTAAGCTCGGGAAATAAAGACGGGTTTTTCACTCGAATTTGCCAGGAAAATAACATTCCCCTCATCCTAATCGATCGAGCCAGTGAAGCTATTGACTATTTCCAGAAAATATTTCTAATCAACCTCCCTCAATGACAGGAAAAAGTCCTCGAACAAGATGGCCAAATTAAACCCTGTAAAAATTCTTTGGTTATTTATTGTTGGCTTATCGCCAATTGTTAATTTATTGTTAACTCTAAAATGAAGTTTTATCTTACCTCAATTACTAACCAATGATCGCCAGAAACGTATCCCACCACCAAAATACCTCTATTTTTCCTGGTAAATCATTTCCAGCAAGAAAAGAAAAGAAGACTAAGCCTACCTGGCTAAGTTCCCGCCTCGCCGGCTCAATAATCTTAATGACCACCAAAAACAAGGAGAAAGATGCCTGATTATCTTCCCTTACTGCTGATGGTCCTAATCTTTTTTGGGCTGGCCATGGGCTTTCGTCTCCAAATCGGCCTTGCTCTTGCCCTGGCTTCCCTGGGTGGGGCTCTCATCAGTGGACATGGATTGGCCCTGCGCCATCTAGTTGAAGGGGGTTTTGGCTACCTCGACACAATCTTGATTATCGCCACGGCGATGATTTTCATGACTAGTCTTCAAAAGTCAGGCATGCTTGATGCCTTTACTTCTTTTCTACTGCGCGCTTTTTATCGTCACCGTTTCCTTCTTCTCTTCAGTATGATGCTCCTCACCATGTTTCCAGGAATGATTACGGGCTCTTCAACCACCGCTGTTTTGACCACCGGGGCTTTGGCCTCACCGGTGCTAATGAAAATGGGAATGAGTCGAGTTAAAACCGCCGCCTTTATTGCTATGGCTGGAATACTAGGAATGATTGCTCCCCCTGTTAATATTCTGGTAATGATCATGGGGGCCGGAGTCGACATGCCTTATGTTGGTTTAACTTTCCCTTTATTAGCCTTGGTCATTCCTTTGGCTGTTATTTTTACCCTCTGGATTGGAGCCAAAGAGGTAAAATCATTAACCTCCTCTGAACTGGAAGAAATAATCGCCTCTTTACCCGCTGGTCAATCAAATTTTCGCATTTATCTTCCTCTAGTATTAGTGGCCGCTCTCCTTCTCGCCCAAAACTCTGCTCTTCCTTTTCTTTCTCAACTTGGTCTGCCTTTAATCTTTCTCCTTGGGGGTTTACTTAACTGGCTGCTTCACTGGAAAAAGATGAATTTCTTCTTGGTCACTCAACAAGCTCTAGCCGAAGCTTTACCCATCTTAGCTATCTTGGTTGGGGTTGGGATGTTTATTCAAATCATGACCTTAACTGGGGGTCGAGGTTGGATTGTTCTTGTCTTCTTATCTCTACCACCTGCTCTCCTCTATCTGGGGATGGGTATCAGCATGCCCCTCTTCGGAGCAGTTTCTGCTTTCGGCTCGGCCTCCATATTGGGCGTCCCTTTTATCCTGGCTCTGATTAACACCAATGCCATCCTGACTTCTTCTGCCTTGTCGGCCATTGCGGGACTGGGAGATTTAATGCCGCCCACAGCTTTAGCCGGTATGTTTGCCGCCCAGGTCGTGGGAGAAAAAAACTATTTTCGTGTTTTACGTCACTGTTTAGTTCCCGCTCTCTTTGAATTGGTCTTTGCTCTCGGCTTCTTACTAGGCGGACCATTTTTAGCTAAAATTTTCTAATTAAAAGAGTAATGATGAAACAATGAAGGTTATTTATCAGTTAATTCTTCTCTGGTTAACCCTTAATCTAACCGTTTATCTATTTCGAGAAAAACGGTTGTCTTGGCAGCTTTCAGCCGGGATGGTCCTCATCTTATTCATCCTTCGCCTTCTGTTAATCAAATGAAAACAAGATTAAATTTCAAAAACCTCAACTTCCAAAGGGGACAGCCTATTTTCATCTTCATTATGGTGGTTATAATCTGTTTCTTCACCGGAGAAAATTTCCTCTCCCTTCACCAGGAAGACTTGATCATTCCAAGTTCAGGGTTAAGCCAACAACTCCGCCTTAGTCATTATTTGCCAACTCTTGCCAATACGCCCGGTAACACCCGCGTTTTCCTTTTCGAAGGAAAAGAAAAAGGGGGGAATGTCCTCATCTTAGGAGGCACTCATCCTAATGAACCGGCTGGCTTTATCGCCGCCACTATCCTGATTGAAAATTTAATCATTAAAAAGGGACGCCTGTTCATTATCCCTCAAGCTAACCTAAGCGGCTTTACCCATAATGATGCTTTTGAAGCTAATCCTCAACGCTTTTCTCTACCGGCTCAAGATGGCCTCCGCTGGTTCAGGTATGGATCTCGCTTAACTAATCCCATTCACCAGTGGCCTGATCCAACAACTTATATCAATCCTTCCAGCCAAAAGCTTGCCGGCCCCGAAAGTCGCAATTTAAACCGTGCTTATCCTGGCTCTAAAGAAGGTTCTTTAACTGAACGAGTAGCCTGGGCGATTATGCAACTGCTTAAAACCGAAAATATTCATCTAGCCATTGATCTTCATGAAGCTTCTCCTGAGTATCCAGTAATCAACGCCATCGTCTTCCATGAACGAGCAGCAGAATTGGCGGCCATGACCATGATGGATCTCCAAATGGAGGGTTTTGATCTACGCCTTGAGGCTTCTCCGCCCAACCTCCACGGACTAAGCCATCGAGAATGGGGAGACCTCACTTCTACCTTAGCCATTCTTCTGGAGACGGCCAATGCCTCTCACGGTCGACTCAAAGGAAAACCATCTCCGCAACTGATAGTTAAAGGGCAAGATGCCAATTATGTGCGGGCGGCCCGCCTTGGCCGGCTTTTCGTTCCTTTTGACGAGGAAGGGATACCTCTTAAAAGACGAGTGGCTCGTCACCTAGCTTCTATAAAATCACTAATTACTAACTTAGCTGCCCTATACCCTTCCCAAACAATCAAGTTTGAATATTTCCCTTCTCCCCAACTTCTCCTCAAGAATGGTTTTAAAGATTTTTTGCAAATTGCATCTTCATCAAAATAACCCTGCTTCGGCCCGAATATTATTTATTATCTTTGTAGTTAAGTTAATATTTTACCTATATTTAGGATTGACAAAAACAGATGAAAACGATAGACTATCTCATCACTTAATCTTAATTGCAATCATGGATATAATAATCGCTCAGAACTCAGGTTTTTGTTATGGTGTTCGCCGCGCATTAAGGCTGGTGGAAAATCTGAGAACAAAATTTTCCGGGCCAATTTACACCCTTGGCGAATTAATTCATAACCCTCAAATCATTAATTATTTGGAGCAAAAAGGAGTCCATTCCATCAGCTCACCTGAAGATGTAGATAAAGGAATTGTCGTCATCCGAAGCCACGGTGCAGCTCCGGAGGTATTGGCTAAATTGGACCGCCCTAGTATCACCATCAAAGATGCCACTTGCCCTCATGTTAAAAAAATTCAAAATTTAGTCAAAGAATTGTCTCTAAGTAACGAAGAGGTTCTCATCTGTGGCAATGCCCGTCACCCGGAAACACAAGGACTTCTTGGTTACTGTCACTCAAAAGGTTTGGTTATCGAAAATATAGATGAAGCCCGTCACTTACCCCCCGCCAAAAAAAGAGCAGTTCTAGCCCAATCTACTCAAGACTTAGAAATTTTTCAACAAGTTGTGGCTGCTCTTTTAGAAAAGACCAACCATCTCCAAGTTTATAACACCATCTGTAACTCCACTTTGACTCGCCAAAAATCAACAACAACTTTAGCTAAGAAGGTAGATGTCCTAATTATCATTGGAGGCCGGAATAGTTCCAATACCAATAAACTATTTCTTCAAGCAAAGAAAATATTGCCCCGGACTTACTTTGTTGAATATCCCCAGGAAATCACCTCCTCCATGATAAAAAATGCTCGTCGAGTCGGACTTTCTGGCGGCGCCTCAACTCCCCCTGAAGCCCTTATGGAAGCCGTCGCCGTTATTAAAAAAATAGATCAAGCCCAACAATCTAATCAACAAAAGGTGACCCCATGTCAGAGCTAACGAAAAATCTAAGCCAAAAGGACCAATTTTCTTCTGAAGAATACGAGCAACTCTTAGACCAATATCAATTCTCAACTAAAGAGTTGACCCAAGGGAAAATAGTCAAAGGACGCATTGTCAAAATTACTGAAAATCAGGCCATAATTGACATTGGCTTCAAATCCGAAGGGATCATTCCCCTTGAAGAATTCAAAAATGGATTAGAACCATCCCCTCCTACTCCAGGAGCAGAAGTTGAAGCGATGATTATCAGGACCTCAACCAGCGAAGGATACATTTATTTATCTAAAAAAAGAGCCGATGAGGAAAAAGCCCTCAATCATTTGGAAAAAGTGTTCCATCATAATTCTTGGATTGAGGGAAAAATAGTTGAAAAAATAAAAAATGGGTATCGGGTAGATGTGGGGATAGCTACCTTCCTCCCCGATTCTCACGCCGACGTCCGAAAAGTTAGATACCCAGAAAAACTCATTGGCCAAACATTCAAATTCAAAATTCTCCGTTTCGACCGTAAAACCTCAAATGCTGTGTTATCAAGAAAACTTTATCTTCTTGATGAAAAAGAGAGGAGAAAAGCCCGCGTTTTTAGCCAATTGGAAAAAGGCAAGAAAATTAAGGGTAAAGTTAAGGGTCTAACCTCCTTTGGCGCCTTTATTGATTTGGGAGGAGTAGAAGGTCTTCTTCATATCTCGGACATGACTTGGGGAAGAATCCGCCATCCTAATGAAGTTCTTAAGGTGGGCGAAGAAATAGAGGTCATGGTTCTTGACTTTGATGAGCGGCAGGAAAAAATATCTCTCGGTCTTAAGCAGCTCGTCCCTGATCCCTGGTCCAATATCGAAGCAAAATATCAAGTCGGCCAAAAAGTCAAAGGAAAGGTAGTCAGTTTAACCGATTTTGGCGCCTTTATTGAGTTGGAAGAAGGAGTTGAAGGACTTGTGCACGTTTCCGATTTGACTTGGTCACGGAAAACGATCCATCCCAAAAAGATCCTTTCTCTAGGTCAAGAAGTAACCGTGTCTATTCTTGATATTAACCCCAAAGATAAAAGAATCTCTCTAGGACTTAAACAAACCACTCCTCATCCTCTTGAAACGCTTCGTCAAAAATTGGGGACAGGCTCTAAAATAAAAGGCAAGATAACCAGTATTACCGATTTTGGCGCTTTCATCGAGGTTGAAAAAGGAATCGAAGGTTTAGTTCATATCTCCGATATAAGCTGGCAAAAAATAAAACACCCTGGGGAAAAATTAAAAGTTGGTCAAGAAGTGGAAGCCATTATCCTTAATATCGATGTCGAAAAACAAAAACTCTCTTTAGGCATTAAACAGCTTGAAGGAGATATTTGGGAAGATTTTTTCAACCGTCATAAGATTGGGGATCTAGTCAACGTCAAAATAGTCAGGAAGGCCAACTTTGGCGTATTTGTCGAAATAACTCCTGGAATCGAGGGAGTTGTTTTTCTTTCCGAACTAAGCGACCAAAGAATTGACAATCCCGAAGAGGCCTTCAAAATAGGAGAAGAAAAAATAGCCAAAATCATTAAACTCAATCCTCAAGAGAAAAAAATCTCTTTAAGCTTTCGTCAAGCTCAGCAGGAAATTCAAAAAATGGAGTATCAAAAATATCGGCAAAGTCAACCTGATCGACTTACTTTTGGCGATTTAATTAGAGAACAACTGAAGAACATAAATACCTCAAATACATCCAAAGAGAAAAACAAAAAGAAGGAGGGCCAATAATGATTAAAGCTGATTTAGTTAATAAAATTGCCAAAGAAATGAATATCTCCAAGCAAGAAGCGGAACTAGGAGTTAATATCTTCTTTGAAACTATTAAAGAAGCGCTTCTTCGAGGAGAAGAAATAGAACTAAGAGGCTTTGGAAGTTTCCGATTTCGAACGCGCAATTCCCGTTTGGGTCGCAACCCCCGAACAGGAGAACAGGTTAAAATTCCCGCCAAAAAAATAATCTATTTCAAGCCAAGTAAACTCCTAAAAAAGATGATCAATCATAGATGAAGTACTTAGTAGCTCCTTGGAGAGAAGAATACGTGAAAAAAGTGGCTCACCAAACCGGCTGCATTTTCTGCCTGGCTTTGGAAGCAAATAATGACGAGCAAGCTTTTATCCTTTACCGAGGAAAACATAATTTTGTCATTTTGAACAAATACCCTTATAATCCCGGACATTTAATGATTGCCCCTTATGTCCATACGGCTTTGTTTGAAGAAGCCCCCAAAAACTCCACTGATGAATTAAATGATCTTCTCAAGCTAAGTCTTAAAATTCTCAATAACGTCTACCACCCTCATGGATTTAATACCGGGATGAACTTTGGCCAAAGCGCAGGAGCAGGCGTGGTTGACCATTATCATCTCCATGTTGTCCCTCGCTGGACAGGAGACGCTAATTTTATGCCTTTAATTGGCCAAACCAAAGTTGTCATTGAAGACCTGAGAAAAACCTACCAACAGCTGAGGCCCTATTTTCAGGAAATAACCCCAGATCCTTAACCAGAGATGAAGAATTGACCGATAACGAGGAAAGCATGAATTTTGAATTATCTGAAGAACATCAACTACTCCGAGACACTATTCGAGAATTATGCACTAAGGAAATTGCTCCCCGAGCAAAGAAATTCGAAGGAAATCACCAATTTCCGACTCCTTTAATTGCCAAACTAGCTGAATTAGGTTTCATGGGAATGTCTATCCCTGAAGAATACGGAGGAATCAAAACTGATCTTCTTTCTAACACTATTGTGATTGAAGAAATTAGCCGGGTCATGCCCTCTCTAGGGGTAATCTTTAGTGTTCACACCTCCTTGTTTTGCTATGCTCTCAACCATTTTGGCAGTGAAGAGCAAAAAAGAAAATACTTGCCTCGAGCTGCTTCAGGTGATCTTTTGGGTGCTTTTAGCTTAACGGAACCAAATGCCGGATCCGATGCCACTAATTTATCCACTATCGCCGAAAAAAGGGAAGATAAATACTATCTTAACGGAACTAAAGCCTGGGTCACCAACGGACAGAACGCCGGAGCTTTTATCCTCTTTGCTAAACAAAAAGAAATATCAATTTCCAAAAATAAACTTACGGCTTTTATTGTTGAGAAAACGACCCCTGGATTTAAGGTAACTAAGATAGAAGAAAAAATGGGACTTCACGCTTCCCCTACGGCCGAAATCTCACTAGAAAATTGTCCTATTCCCCCTGAGAATCGCCTGGGAGAAGAAGGCCAAGGGGCTAAGATAGCCTTTCATTGTTTAGATATTTCTCGCATCGGGATTGCGGCTCAAGCTGTGGGACTAGCTCAACGGGCTCTCGAAGAGGCCATCCGCTATGCTCATGAGAGAGTGGCCTTTAAGAAAAGACTCGCTGAATTGGAAGCAATTCAATTTATGATTGCCGATATGGCTACTTCGGTTGAGGCAGCAAGGTGGTTGACTTACAAGGCTGCAATTTCTTACGATCAAGAACTTCCCATTTCTATGGTCTCAGCTCAAGCCAAACTATTGGCCACTGAAATAGCCAATAAAATTGCTTATCAAGCCGTTCAAATTCATGGTGGTTATGGTTACTCACAAGAATTTATGGTTGAACAACTTTACCGGGACGCTCGAGTTTTAACCATCTATGAAGGCACATCTGAAATTCAACGATTAATTATTGCCCGAAATTTAATTCAGGAATAACCAGATCCAATAGAGGTGAAATAATGCTCAAAGCAATGAGAAAGAACTTAAAATCACTGGCTCCCACTTTATGGTTAGTCATTGCCGCTTTTATCATCGCTATATTTGCTGTATGGGGCGGAGCTGGTCGGCTCGGCGAAACTCGCAATGCTAATACTCTTCTAACTATAGGAGGCCAAAAAATTCAAGCTGAGGTTTACTTCAACAACCTGCGCCAACAAATTGAAGGCCTTCAAAGAGAATTTAAAGAGCTCGACGCCACTTTAATCAAGCAGTTAAATATCCCCCAGCAAGTTTTAGAGCAACTCATTCAACAAACACTCCTTCTGCAGTTGGCCGAAGAATTAGGTCTGCAAGCATCTCCTGAAGAGATTAAGAACAAAATTATCAACCACCCAGCCTTTCAAAAAGATGGCCAATTTATTGGCTTCGCCGAATACAAGAAAATTCTGGATTGGAACCGGATATCCATTGCCAACTTTGAAGATAGTATCCGGCGAGAAATACTAATTGAAAAAACAATCCACTGGCTTACCGCTGGAGTAACGGTAACTCCTGAAGAAGTATTTGAGTATTTCAAAAAAAATAACGAATCAGTAGAAATGGAATATGTAGTTTTGGAAACCGATAAGATAGAAATAAAAGATGAGCCCCCTCTAGAAGACCTAAAAAATTATTACCAGCAACACCAGGATAAATACCAATTACCAGAGAGAAGAAAAGGGATCTATGTCTTTCTGACTTCAGAAGAATTAAAAAAGGAAGTTAAAGTTGAAAATGAAGAAGTGAATAGATTTTACAAGGAAAATAAATCTCAGTTTCGTCAGCCCGCCCAAACAAGAGTCAGTCGGATATTCCTGCCTTTTAACGACCAAAATCGAGAACAAATTCTTTCGCAAGCCCAAGAAATCCTCGAGAAATTGAAAAACGGCCAGGACTTTGCTTCCTTGGCCGAAAAGTATTCTCAAGACGACAAAGCAGCCTCAGGAGGAGATTGGGGATTGTATGAGTGGCAAAACCTTTCCCCTAAAGAAAAAGAAGCACTCGGGGAACTTCAAGCCGGCGAGGTCTCGGATATAATCGAAATTGATCAAGCCTTTGTGCTCCTTAAAGTGACCGAAAAACAAGCCGAAAGAACCAAATCCCTTGAGGAAGTCCAATCCCAAATTTATTCGACTCTAACTGACCAAAAAGCTCGAGAGCTGGCTCACCAGAGATTAACTAAACTCCTGCGAGCAGCTCGACGGGAAAAAGATCTCAAAAAGGCGTCCGAAAAGTTGGGCTTCAGCTCGCAAGAGACCAAACTTCTTCGAGCAGGAGAAGCACTGGCTGATATTGACCCCGCCGGAACAATAAGCCAAAAACTCTTCGAACTGGAGAAAATAGGCGATATTTCGGAGCCCATCCTCAGCTTTAAAGGAGAAGGAATTGTTCAGCTCCAGCAAATCGAAGAAGCTCGCCAAGCGAGTTTCGAAGAAGCTCAAGCGGAAGTAAAAAATGATTATTTAGAGGAAAAGAAAAAAGAACTGGCCCAGCAAAAAGCTTGGCAACTCCGGCAATTGGCCCGTCAAAACTCCCTTGAACAACTTGCTAAAAAGTATAATGCCCAGTACAACAAAGTAAATGAACATAAGCGGGGTGAATATCTGGGGATCATCGGCGAAAATAATAAAATTGATGACCTAGCTTTTACGCTACCTCTTAACGAAATTAGCGAACCAATTCCTTTTGACCGAGGAATAATCCTGATTAAACCCCTCTCCCGCCAAGAAGTTACAGAAGAAGACTTGGCTCAAGCAGCCAAAGAAGAAGGCAAGAAATTGCTTCAAGAAAAACAAAATAAAATATTAATCTCCTTTTTAGCCCAACTAAGAGAAAAGAAAAAACTTAAAATAAATTATAATCTCTTTAATCAAATCAACGAAGATATTCTGGCTCGCTTCCAAAAGCAAAGTTAATCCTCAGAAAAACTAGAGAATATTTTCTTTCTCTCTAAAGCCTAAACGATATCTAAAAGCAGTTTTGTTACTCTTTCTTCCAGTAACTGCCGAAAACACTCTATTGAATGAGAAAAATCTTCCCGCAGACATTCAGTTATATACATAGGAGCCCCAACATTCATTTTAATTGTTCCCGGAAATCCAAAAGGAACATGGGCCCCAAAAATAGCCAGTGGTGTAACCGGAACATTGATTTTATTTTGTTGATATAAGTTATAAGCCATAACCGGAACACCATAACGAAAAGGGGGAATATATGGGTTCTTGGCCTTTTTTATGATACGGCCTCGCCCTTGAAGGGCTACTATAGCTCGTCCATCTCTTAAATACCGTTCACATTTCCTGATCGCTAAGCGTTTTTTTTGATAAAGATCAACAGGAATAGTTCCCACTTTCGAGATATTAGTAGCTATATAACGAACAAAATAGGCCTTCAAGGGACGAAAATAAAGATCAACAAACAAGCCAAAACTTTTTAGATAACGCCTCAAGTGTTTCTTGATTAACTGATTGAACTCATCAACATCGAAGATCATTTTATTCGCCGTAAAAAATATCGGGCGGGGCACAACCTTAAAGAGAACAGCTATATCCTTAAAGCTACCAACATGATTACCGACAATTATGTTTGGACCTTGCTGAATAAATTTATCTTGACCTTTAACTTCGACTTTTTTCCCCAGGAGAGCAATATTGCTTAAGCGGTTGATAACCGGCCTAAATCTCTGAAATTCTTCTTCAAAACTAGTCATAATTGATATCTCTCGCTTTTCTTTTCTTAAATTATAATTCTACCTTATTGCTCCCCAATTTTGAACTTATTAGTTTTAAACTCGAAAAATCTTCCTCTCCAAGCATGCGTTTCAAATTTCACCTCGGTTTCCAAGCCCAATAATTAATAAACTGCGACCTTAGATTTCCCTAGTTTTTTTGCTGCGTTACCGCTCTTCTTTCTAGAAACCCTAGAGCCAAGCGGAGAGATTAAAGCTATTCTCAAAACTTTCCTAGTTAAATTCAAGGAAAAAGAGACACTTATCTAATCTGCTCATCCAGAAAAAGTTTCCCTTCTCATCCCCAATCCTTGAATTTTGCTAGGCTCCATGATAATTTTTTCCTAGTGAAATTAAAATCTTGTGTCTTGTCAATCATTACTTATCTAAGGAGAAGGGCATGTTTACCTTAATAAAACAAGCCGACGTTTATGCCCCTCAACCATTGGGGATAAAAGACATCCTCCTGGCCGGGTCTCAGATTGCTCAAATTAGTGAGCCAGGGAAAATAACTCTATCCGGTATCAATGGGCAAGAAATTGATGCCGCAGGGAGAATTGTTATACCGGGATTCATCGACCCCCATGTTCATTTACTTGGTGGTGGCGGAGAAGGAGGTCCCGCTACTCGAGCACCGGAAATATTTATCGAAGATATCATTCTGAATGGGATTACCACCGTCATTGGATGTTTGGGAACCGATGGAACAACTCGCCATCTTGAATCATTATTGGCCAAAGCCAGGGCTTTAGAGCAGGAAGGGATTACGACCTTTATCTTTTCCGGTTCATATGAACTCCCTTTAATTACTTTAACTGGTAGTATCCGTCGTGATTTAATATTGATTGATAAAGTTATTGGAGCTGGAGAGGTAGCTATCTCTGACCACCGCTCCTCTCAACCAACTTTTGAAGAATTTGCCCGCTTGGCCGCCAATTGTCGAGTTGGGGGAATGCTTGCTGGTAAAGCCGGAATCTTACACTGTCATCTTGGAGATGGCCCCCGGGGACTACAATTATTATTCCGTCTCATCAAGGAAACCGAAATTCCTCCTTCCCAAGTCATCCCCACCCATGTCAACCGCAATAAGAATTTATTGGAAGAAGCCTTTCAATTTGTCCGCGAAGGAGGATTTATTGATATAACTGCTACCCTCGAACTGGAAGAAGGCACTCACCTTTCCCTTGCTCAAGCCATTAGAAAAGCGAAAGAACACCTCATCCCTCTGGATAGAGTAATGGTTAGCTCTGACAGCAATGGCAGCCTACCTGTTTTTAACAAACAAGGAGAGCTCATTGGATTAACCATTGCTACTCAACAAACACTCCTTGAAAACTTCAAACACCTAATTAAAAAAGAAATTCTATCTCTAGAAGAAACGATAAAACTTTTCTCCACCAATGCGGCCCGTTTTTATCATTTCCTGTCCAAGGGACTCATTGTCCCCGGAAAAGACGCCGATTTATTAGTCTTTGATCAACATTTTCGACTCAAACAGGTTTTTTGCCGCGGGAAACTGGCCCTCAATGAAGGAGTCCCTCTTTTGAAAAGAACCGTTTCTTCTCCACAACGACATTGACTTAGGACTGGAGGGAGGTTTCAATGACAAATCTTAATGGTTCATCGACTAGAAAAAAAAGCCCTCGTTTAGGAATAGCCCTTATTCCTTTAATCGCCATGGGCCTGCTACTCGGAGTGGGGTACGGCATTTATCACATTCGCCCCCAAGTTCTCTTGGTTGCTGCCGCCTTCATCACTGGTGTTCTTGCCTTCTTTCTTCGTTTTAGTTGGCAAGATATGGAAAAGGGAATTGTTGATAGCATTCACAAAGCAATGCCGGCTATTTTGATCATGCTCTGCGTAGGTATTCTCATCGGCTCCTGGATTGCTTCGGGAACAATCCCGATGGTTATTTATTACGGTTTAAAACTTATTTCCCCCAAGTACTTTCTGGTCACAGCCTGTTTTGTCTGTTCTCTCACTTCTTTGGCCACCGGAACTTCTTGGGGAACAATCGGCACTCTAGGCGTAGCATTCATTGGTATCGCCATGGGACTAGGAATTCCCCTTGGCCCGGCGGCCGGGGCGATTGTAGCCGGAGCCTATTTTGGTGACAAGATGTCCCCTTTTTCGGACGTGACCAACTTAGCCCCTGTGGCCGCTGGTTCTAATCTCTTTGATCACATCAAACATATGATGTGGTCAGCTACCCCCGCCTGGTTACTGGGCTTAATAATTTACTTTTTTATCGGCCTTGGCTATAGTGGCGAAAAAGTTGAATCGGAAACAATGACTATTATTCTTCGGACCTTAAAATCCCACTTCAACTTTAATCTTCTTCTCCTGCTGCCCATGGTCGTGGTGTTTTATTTTGCGGCCACCAAAAAACCAACTATCCCAGGAATGCTCATTTCTTCTCTTCTGGCCGGGGCTTTAGCTATAATTTTCCAAAAGGCTTCCATTCCCGATGTCGCCACGGCCATGAACTCAGGATATGCAGCCAACACGGGGGTGAAGGCGGTCGACGAACTAATTTCTCGGGGTGGGATGATGAGCATGATGGAAACCCAACTCGTAGCTTTTACCGCCTTTAGTTTTGGCGGCATAATGCAAAAGACAGGCCTTCTTTCGGTTATTCTCGACCGGGTAATGACGTTCGCCAATAAAGTATGGAGCATCGTTTTAACTACTATTGCCGCCGCCATTGTCACCGCCATGGTCACGGGCAGCTCTTATTTGTCGATGATTATACCCGGAGAGTTACTGGCCCCAATTTATAAACAAAAAAAGTTAGCCGCTAAAAATCTGTCGCGGATTATTGAAGAAAGTGGCGCTATTATTGTTCCCCTTATCCCCTGGAGTATGGCCGGGGTCTATATTACCGGAACAATTGGCGTTTCAACTTTTACTTACTTGCCATGGGCCTTTATGAATTATTTGGCGGTAATTATTTTGGCCCTTTTTGGGTGGACTGGCTTCACGATGGCTCCCCGAATCCGCGACGACGAAACCCAGATCGGAAGTTAATCTTTGTCTTCTTCCCAAGTCTCGAGGAATTTTTTAAACTCTTTCTCTAATTTTTTCTTCTTTTCTTGAGCCATTTTGGCGGTGGCTTCAAATCTCAAATCAGCTTTGGCTTTTTTCTCTTTTTCCTTAGCCAGTAAATCATCCAAAGAACTTTTCGGCTTTTTTCCTTTTTCAACTTTGATGATTTCGACTGACTTCAGATCAACCCACAACTGCGAATGACAAACAGGGCAAACTAAAACCACTACTTTATCTTGTTGGTTGGAATTGCTCATGAAACCAATTTAACAAATTTGCTATTAGTTCTCAAGGCCTTCGCCTCGCTCTGTTCCGTACAAATCAAAAGTAGATTCTTGGAAAAAAACACCATAGTAGATACTCGGCTACTTTTTTTCTA
>DQWD01000140.1 GCA_011042725.1 Candidatus Aminicenantota bacterium
CCTTCGTTATCGCCGACGTCAACGTCGTCTTCCCATGATCTACGTGACCTATCGTCCCTATGTTTAAGTGCGGCTTCGTCCGCTCAAACTTCTTCTTCGCCATTTAACTTACCTCCTCTTTACTTCATTTCTTTGGTTTAAAGTATATATTATAGAATAATTTTTATTCATTTCTACCCCTTAACTGTGAGCACTTATTCGTCCTTCAAATCGAGCTATAATTTCCTTGGTCACGCCTTCAGGCATAAGCTCATAACGATAAAATTCCATCGAAAACACTCCTCGGCCTTGGGTAATAGTGCGCAGAGAAGTAGCGTAACCAAACATTTCCCGAAGAGGAACTAAAGCTTTGATTACCCGGGAACCACCTTTCATTTCCATTCCCACAACCCGGCCTCTTCGAGCATTTACATCTGATATTATATCTCCGGTATACTCATCCGGAGTAACCACCACCAGATTCATGATCGGCTCCAGGAGGGCCACTCCTGCTTTCTGAGCTGCATCTCGAAAAGCCTGGCCCCCGGCTATTTTAAAGGCCAAAGGAGAGGATTCTTCTTCTCGGTAATCTCCGTCAAGGAGAATCACGCGCACATCAGTCATTGGAAATCCAGCCAAAACGCCCATCTCCATGGATTCCTTGATTCCTGCTTCAACAGAAGGAATAAATACATCAGGAATTTGACTTTCCTTAACCTGACTGATAAATTCAAATCCTTTTTCTCTTTCCAGGGGTTCAACCTGAATTTCACAGCAACCATAATGGTTCTTACCCCCTAATTGTCGATCATACAATCCCTTTCCCTCTGCTTGTTGAGTAATCGTTTCTTTATAGGCTACTTGAGGTTTACCTAAATTAGCTCGAACTCCAAACTCGCGCTTCATTCTCTCCATAAGAACTTCCAAATGCAACTCGCCCATTCCATACACCAAGGTCTGGCCAGTGAATGGATCCGTACCAATTTTAAAAGTAGGATCTTCTCGAGATAATTTTTCTAATGTCTCCATAAGTTTGACATGCTCACTTCTTGATTTTGGCTCAATAACAGCCGTCACTACTGGTTCGGGAAAGCGAATTGACTCCAACACTATCGGATGACTACGGGCACAAAGAGTATCTCCGGTGGATATATTTTTCATTGCTCCTATTGCCGCAATATCTCCAGCAACAACTTCTTGAATTTCTTTTCTTTTATTAGCATGCATTTCCATTAGTCGCGTAACTCTTTCCTCTTTTTCCTTGGTACTGTTATAGACTGATGAGCCCACTTTTAAGCGGCCTGAATAGATTCGAATGAAAGAAAGAGAACCCACAAAAGGATCGCTCATAATCTTGAAAACTAAAGCAGCAAAAGGCTCTTCATCTAATGGCTTTCTTTCTTCTATCATCTGGCGACGGGGATGAATTCCTTTAACCGGGGGTCTATCCAGAGGAGAAGGAAGATAATCCACTACCGCGTGAAGAAGAGGATGAACTCCTTTATTTCTAAAAGATGAACCCATAAGAACAGGAAAAATTTTCATTTCAATGGTGCCTTTACGGATGGCTCTCTTAATTAAATCCACAGGAACATCCTGCTCTTCTAGATAATACTCCATCACCTCGTCATCAATATCACTTAATATTTCCAACATTTCCAGTCGCCTTTGCTGGGCTTGCCTCCGATTCTCCGGAGAAATATCTCTAACGGCAAATTCCTTCCCGAGAATATCATGGCCCCAATCCCATTCTTTCATTTCGACCAAATCAATAACTCCTCTAAATTCACTCTCTCTTCCCAGAGGAATCTGAACTACTAAAGGTGTAGCCTGCAACTTTTCTTTTATTTCCTTAATCGCTTTTTCGGGGTCAGCCCCAATCCGATCCATCTTGTTGATATAAACTAGCCGCGGAACTTGATACCGGTCAGCTTGGCGCCAAACTGTCTCCGTTTGAGCTTCTACACCCCCTACACCACAAAGAATAACTATCCCTCCATCTAAAACCCGAAGAGAGCGCTCAACCTCGACGGTGAAATCGACGTGACCAGGAGTATCAATGATATTTATCTGATGATCTTGCCAGAAACAAGATATAGCGGCAGAAGTTATAGTGATTCCTCGTTCCTGCTCCTGCTCCATCCAATCCATAACTGCTGTTCCCTCATCGACCTCTCCAATCTTATAAGTAACTCCCGTAAAAAAAAGAACTCTCTCGGTCGTGGTAGTCTTCCCCGCATCGATATGGGCCATGATCCCAATGTTTCGAATTCGGTCGATGGGGTACTTTCGCGCCAACTTTTCGCTCCATCTTGATTAATTTTGTAGTAAATAAAAAACTTACCATCTATAATGAGCAAAGGCTCTGTTTGCCTCAGCCATTTTATGCGTATCATCCTTTTTCTTAATGGCTCCCCCTCGATTGTTAACTGCATCCAAAATTTCAGCAGCTAGCTTTTCCATCATACTTTTTCCACTTCTTTCTTTGGCATAGCGAATTATCCAGCGGATAGCGAGAGAAATTGATCGATGTTCGGGAACCTCAACCGGCACCTGATAAGTTGCTCCACCTACTCGTCTCGACTTGGTTTCCAGAAGAGGACGCGCATTTTCTATAGCTTTTTCAACCATTTTTAAGGGGTCTTGCTTACTTTTTTCCTTAACTAAATCCATCGCTTCGTAAATAATTCTCTCGGCCAAACTTTTTTTTCCTTTTCTCATTACAGCGTTGATAAATCGAGAGACCAGCGTACTATTATAACGATAATCTGGTTTAACTTCTCTTTTTTTAATTATTCCTCTTCTGGGCATCGATTTCTCCTCTAACTAGCTATTCTCTTTTCTTTCGGACGTTTAGATCCATATCTTGAACGAGAGCTTCTCCTATTTTCGACTCCCTCGGCATCAAGGGTTCCTCTAATAATATGATATCTAACTCCAGGCAAGTCTTTAACTCGGCCTCCTCTAATTAAAACTACGGAGTGCTCTTGAAGATTATGGCCAATACCAGGAATATAGCCAGTAACTTCAATATTATTGGTCAATCTTACCCGGGCTACTTTCCGCATTGCGGAATTGGGTTTTTTAGGAGTAGTAGTAAAAACCCGGGTACAAACTCCTCTTTTCTGGGGGCATCCTTCTAAAGCCGGAGATTTGCTTTTATACTTTTTGGGTGTCCGTCCTTTCCGAACTAATTGATTAATTGTTGGCACTCTACCACTCCTATATATATTTTTTTTATTATAAAGCCTCACCCATTACTGAGGAAAAAATCTCAGAATGAGTGACAGGATGATAGCAAAATCATCCTGTTATGTCAAGAATTTTGAGAGAGTTAGATAAAAAATCTAACTCCGAAGACGGAAGTCAAGAGCTTCTTCCGCTTCCTTCTCAGTCTCAACTTCTTTTAACTCAACATGGTGATAGAATCGATAGCCAGTTCCCGCCGGAATTAGCCGTCCCATGATAATGTTTTCTTTAAGGCGACGAAGAGGATCAACCTTGCCATAAAGAGCCGCTTCAGTTAAAACTCGAGTTGTTTCTTGGAAAGAGGCGGCGGCAATAAAACTATCTGTACTCAAAGCGCTTTTAGTTATCCCCAGAAGAATCGGTCGAGCTTTAGCTGGTTTTCCTCCTTGACGAATTACCCTTTCATTTTCTTCCTGAAAAACAAACTTATCAACTTGCTCATCGACCAAGAAATCGGTATCCCCAACTTCTTCAACTTTAATCCATCTCAGCATTTGCCGAATAATGATTTCAATATGTTTATCATTTATAGAAACGCCTTGTAAGCGATAGACTTCCTGAATCTCCCGAAGAAGATACTCTGCCAGCTCCTTTTCCCCCAATACTCGCAAAATATCATGGGGGTTAACAGGCCCATCCATAAGAGGGGTGCCGGCCCTAACTCTTTCGCCATCTGAAACACTAAGGTGAGCTCCTTTGGGAATCAAATATTCTTTTTCGCCGCCACGTTCGTTAAACACGGTAACTTTTCGATATCCTCGGACTAAACCGCCAATTTTTACCGTTCCATCTATTTCCGAGATGACCGCTGGATTTTTAGGACGCCGGGCTTCGAATAATTCTTCCGCTCGGGGTAATCCTCCCGTAATATCCTTGGTCCGAGCTGCTTCCCGTGGAATTTTAGCCAAAGGATCTCCAGCATGAACCTTATCATTATCCTTAACCTCAAGGTTGGCTCCCGCCGGGAGGAAATACCGTCGGAAAACAACCGGTTGACCATTTTCATCTTTTTTCTTCTCATCAACAATCTCAACCCGGGGTTGCATCTTGTCATCTTTCGGGTCGATAATAACCTGGGTAATCAAGCCTGTAAATTCATCCTGAACTTCTTCCATGGTCACTCCCAAAACAACATCATGAAATTTTACTACTCCTGATTCTTCGGTCAAGATGTAAGTATTAAAAGGATCCCACTCGGCAAAGGCCTGGCGAGTTTTAACTTCTCCCCCATCCTGAACTAATACTTGAGCGGCATAAGGAACCTGATAATGTTCCACTTCTCGGCCCCGATGGTCAATGACGGAAATACTAGCATTCCGATTAACCACGGTCAGAACTCCCTGACGATTGACAACAGCCTTGACATTATAAAACCGGAGATGACCATCATTTTTAGCTTCTAGCTTTGATCGCTCAGCTCCGCGGAGGGCAATTCCTCCGATATGAAAAGTTCTCATCGTTAATTGAGTCCCTGGCTCACCAATGGACTGAGCAGCAATAATGCCCACCGCTTCACCTAACTCTACTAGTCTGCCGGAAGCCATGTCTCTTCCATAACACAACTGACAAACCCCTCGCTTAGTTTCACAAGTCAAGACTGATCTTATTCTTATCTTTTCAATTCCTAAACTTTCTAATGTATAAGCAATTTCCTCAGTTATCTCCTGATTGACATCCACAATAACTTCACTAGTATCAGGATGGATAATTCTCTCGAGGGAAGTCCGGCCAATTATTCGGTCGGCAAAAGGTTCAATTAATTCTCCATTTTCCACGATAGCCGAAACCGTAATTCCCTTTAGAGTACCACAATCATGTTCATCAACAATAACTTCCTGGGAGACATCAACTAACTTTCGGGTTAAATAACCGGAATTAGCTGTCTTCAACGCGGTATCAGCTAATCCTTTTCGGGCCCCATGAGTAGAAACAAAGTACTGTAACACTCCTAGTCCTTCTCTTAAATTGGCAGTAATAGGAGTTTCGATAATTTCTCCGGATGGCTTACTCATCAACCCTCTCATGCCGGCCAGCTGCCTAATTTGTTGCTTATTTCCTCTTGAACCTGAGTCAGCCATGATAAAGAGAGGATTTAACCGTCCTTTATCAAAGGTTTCCTCTTTCATTTTATCCAGCATAACACTTGATACTTTGTCCGTAACTTCTCCCCAAATCTCCACTACTCGGTTGAAACGCTCCCCGGCCGTAATAGTTCCATCAAGGTATAATTTTTCAATCTTCTGGACCTGTTTTTGAGCTTTCTCAACCAACTTCTCTTTCGCGGCGGGTACCAAGAAATCATCAATTCCCAAAGAAAAACCAGCATAAGTGGCATATGAAAACCCTAGTTCTTTCATCTTGTCCAGCATTTTCACTGTCTGCTCCAAGCCAACTTTTAGATAGGTATAATAAACCAAATTGCCGAGGCCTTTTTTCTTTAAGATACCATTTACAAAGGGGATTTTTTCAGGAAGGACGGAATTAAAGATAATTCGCCCCGCGGTGGTATCGACCAATTCCTTATTTTTCTCGACCACTGGACAAGTCAGAACATCCTGGTCATCATAATAAGCAGCAAGGTTCATAAAAGGACCGGAGTACCTAACTTTTATGGGGGCATGAATGTCAACCTGTTTATTTTCATAAGCTAAAAGAACCTCTTCTGGGGAGGCAAAAATACGTCCTTCACCCCTTTTATTATTTAGCTCTAAAGTCAAATAATAAGCGCCAAGAACCATATCCTGACTAGGTACTGCCAGAGGTCGACCATGAGCAGGAGAGAGAATATTCCGACTAGAAAGCATTAAAATGTTAGCTTCTACTTGCGCTTCAACCGAAAGAGGAATATGAACCGCCATCTGGTCACCATCAAAGTCAGCATTAAAAGCAGCACATACTAAGGGATGAATTTGAATAGCTTTCCCCTCAATAAGGACGGGTTCAAAAGCTTGAATTCCCAACCGATGTAGAGTGGGAGCTCGGTTTAAAAGAACAGGGTGTTCCTTGACAACTTCTTCCAAAACATCCCAAACTTCCGGCCGTTCTTGTTCATGCCATTCACGAGCAACTTTTACGCTAGGAACTAGCCCATCCTTCTCTAATTTATGAAAGATAAAGGGCTTAAACAATTCGAGAGCCATTTTTTTAGGTAAACCGCACTGATTAAGCTTAAGCTCTGGCCCAACCACGATAACTGAACGTCCCGAGTAATCAACTCTCTTCCCCAAGAGATTTTGTCTAAACCGTCCTTGTTTACCCCGTAAAGATTCACTTAGCGACTTCAAAGGACGCCGGTTGGCTCCTAGATGAACTCGGCCTCTTTTTCCGTTATCAAAAAGAGCATCAACAGCTTCTTGAAGCATTCTCTTTTCATTGCGAATGATCAGCTCTGGAGCCTTGAGCTCGATTAATTTTTTCAGCCGGTTGTTTCTATTTATTACTCGGCGATAGAGGTCATTCAAATCGGAAGTGGCAAATCTTCCGCCATCTAACCTAACCAGAGGACGAAGATCGGGAGGCAAGACAGGGATAACATCCAGAATCATCCATTCGGGCCTATTCCCCGACTGTTGTAATCCCTTAAATACTCGTAACCGCTTGGCATACCGTAATTTTCTCTGTTGAGAAGTTTCCTTTTTCATCAGCTTGCGGAGTCGCTCGCTCTCTTTATTGATATCAATTCTCTCGAGTAGCTTCTTGATCGCTTCCGCTCCAATGGAAGCTTCGAAGGCATTAGGATATTTTTGTTGAGCTTCTTTATATTCTTCTTCATTTAATAATTGCCGCTCTTTCAAGGGAGTATTTCCCGGGTCAATGACGATATATGATTCAAAATAAAGAACTTTCTCTAGGTCTTTCATCGTCATATCTAATATCAAGCCAATTCGACTGGGAACGCCTTTGAAAAACCAGATATGCGCTACGGGGGCCGCTAATTGGATATGCCCCATTCGTTCCCGGCGAACTTTTGAGCGCGTTACCTCAACACCACATCTCTCACAGATAATTCCCCGATATTTCATGCGTTTATATTTGCCACATAAACACTCATAATCATTTATGGGTCCAAATATCTTGGCACAAAACAATCCATCTTTTTCGGGTTTAAAAGTTCGATAATTGATAGTTTCTGGTTTTGTAACTTCTCCCCATGACCAGCTTTTAATTTTCTCTGGAGAGGCGATGCTAATGCGCACCATATCAAAATCGATCTTCGGTTTTCCACCCATTGCTTGTCTCGAGCTCATTATCCCTCTCCTTTTAAGATTTGGGGAACATCAATCCCCCACGGGAGAATTTCTTCCTTTTCTTTCTTCTGTAATTCGACATCCAAACAGAGGCTTTGTAACTCTCGGATAAGCACATTGACTGACTCCGGCAGTCCAGGCTTAAAATCTAAATCGCCTTTAACGATGGCTTCGTACATCTTGGCCCGACCTTCAACATCGTCTGACTTAACTGTAAGTAGTTCCTGGAGAGTATAGGCAGCTCCATATGCCTCTAAAGCCCAAACTTCCATCTCGCCAAATCTCTGCCCACCAAATTGAGCTTTTCCACCTAGTGGCTGTTGAGTAATTAAAGAATAAGGGCCAGTTGAACGCGCATGAATTTTATCATCCACCAAATGATAAAGTTTCATCATATAGATATATCCCACCGTAGCTTCTTGATCGAAAAGCTCCCCAGTAATTCCATCATAAAGCCGCAACTTTCCCGACTCCGGAAGGCCGGCTTTCTTCAATAATTTCTTTATTTCCTCTTCGGAAATACCATCAAAAACTGGCGAAGCAATCCAAAGACCAAGGTGTTTAGCTGCCCATCCCAAGTGCGTCTCCAATATTTGGCCAACATTCATTCGGGAAGGCACACCTAAGGGATTAAGAACAATTTCAACCGGCGTTCCATCGGGTAGTCGAGGCATATCCTCTTCAGGCACAATCTTGGCAATAATGCCTTTATTTCCATGTCTTCCCGAAATTTTATCTCCTACGGAGAGCTTCCTTTTCATCGCAATGTAAACTTTAATAACCTGGATTACTCCTGGAGAAAGTTCATCTCCTCTCTTCAAGGCTTCGACTTTCTCTTTGTGAACGGCTTTCATCGCCTCCACCTGACGTTTAACCTTTTTTTCAATATCCTTGACTTTTTTTGCTCGGTCCAAGTTATCCTTCAATTTTAGTTTGGGAATATCTTCAAGTCTAATCTTCATCAAGACTTCTTCGGTTAGCTTGGATCCTTTCTTCAACTGCACGCCCGAAACCACTTGATCCTTGATTATTTCTTCGCCCACTAAAAGGCTGCGGATTTGGCGCCATTTTTCGGTCTCGAGGATAGAGATTTCATCATTAAGGTTTCGTTCCATTTTCCTGATTTCTTCAGCTTCAATAACCTTAGCTCGCGATCCCTTTTCACTTCCGCGGCGAGTAAAAATCTTGACATCAATGACCGTTCCCTCTACCCCTGGAGGACAGTAAAGAGAGGCGTCTTTAACATCAAGGGCCTTTTCCCCAAAAATGGCCTTAAGTAATTTTTCCTCAGGAGAAAGTTGTGTTTCTCCCTTCGGAGCTATTTTTCCCACCAAGACATCTCCTGGTTTGACGTAAGCCCCAATTCTAACTATCCCATTCTCATCCAAGTTGCGCAGCACGCTATCCGGTACATTAGGGATATCTCGAGTTATTTCTTCTGGGCCTAATTTCGTATCCCGGGCCTCGATTGATTCTTCCACAATATGAATAGAAGTGAAGATATCATCTTTAATTAGCTTCTCACTGACAATAACAGCATCTTCAAAATTGTAACCACGCCAAGGCATGAAAGCACATAACACATTCCTTCCCAGGGCTAATTCCCCCTTATCTGTGCAAGAACTATCGGCTAGAATTTGGCCTTTGACTACCTGGTCGCCTTTACGAACCAATGGTCGATGATTCATACATGTATTCTGATTGGTGCGGAGAAATTTTGTTAGCAAGTAAAGATCGGTACCCACTTCATAACCACTCGAAGATCGCTCTTCATCAACCCGGACAATGATTCTCTCCGCATCCACAAATTCCACGACTCCTGATCTTTGGCAAACAATTACATCTCCAGATCCCTTAGCCACCAAATATTCCATTCCCGTTCCCACTAAGGGAGCTTCCGGACGGAGTAAGGGCACTGCTTGGCGCTGCATGTTGGAACCCATCAACGCGCGGTTAGCATCATCATGTTCAAGAAAAGGAATGAGCGAAGCAGATAAAGAAACAAGCTGCTTGGGTGAAACATCGATAAAATCAATTTGATCTTTCGGGATTAACCTGAAATTACCAGCTTGCCGGGCACTGACTAAGTCATTGATAAATTCTCCCTTTTCATCTACCGGAGCATTCGCCTGGGCAATATTATATTTTTCTTCCTCCCAGGCGGATAAATAGAAACAAGTTGGCTCAGCAATCGGTAATTGGACCTTTTTCTTTTTCAATCGAGAAACAACTTTTTCAAATTCTTCCTGCTCTACCATCTGCCCCATCTGGAAATCACTCTGGCCCGGGTGAATAATCTTAACGTAATCGATTATCTTGCCATTCTTAACCTTTCGATAAGGAGTCTCAATAAATCCGAACTCATTAACGCGAGCATAACTGCTAAGAGATGAAATGAGACCAATGTTCGGGCCTTCGGGTGTTTCAATTGGACAAATACGACCATAATGGGAAGACTGAATATCGCGAACCTCAAATCCGGCTCTCTCGCGACTCAATCCCCCCGGACCAAGAGCGCTCAATCGTCGCTTATGAGTTATTTCTGATAAGCTATTGATTTGATCCATAAATTGAGAGAGCTGAGAGCTACCAAAAAATTCCTTCAGGGCCGCAATTACCGGCTTAGAATTAATCAAATCCTGCGGCATGGCCGAAGCAAGATCACTAGTAACAGTCATTTTCTCTTTGACCGTGCGCTCCATGCGCATCAGGCCGATGCGAAAGGCATTCTCAATCAATTCACCTACTGGTCGGACCCGGCGATTACCCAAATGATCAATATTATCTACTTCGCCCTCGCCACTGCGGAGACGAAGGAGATACTTAATCACTTCGACAAAATCTTCAGGGGCTAGCACTTTCTCATCTAGAGGACGATTCAGGCCTAATTTGATATTCATCTTTAGCCGGCCTACCCGAGAAAAATTATACTTTTGGGAATTAAAGAACATGTTTCGAAAAAGATTATAGGCACTCTCCATGGTATGGGGTTCGCCTGGACGCAACTTCTTGTAGATCTCTCGGAGAGCTTCCTTGGTTTCTTTGGTTTGATCTTTACGGAGAGTATTGGAGATGATATCTCCAATTTTCTCTTGCTGAGGGAAAATCACTTCAAAAGGTTCTTTGGTGGCGATAAGTTTCTCTAATTTTACTTCTTCCAACTCTTCATTGGCTTTGATTATGCCGGGCACCGGGTTAAGAGCATAAGCCCCATCTAATTCTTTGCGGGCTAAAGCTATCTTTTCTATTCCGGCTTCTTGTAATCGGTTTATGTCTTCTAAGGTTAATTTTTTCCTGCCTTTAATGAGCACTTCTTTGGTTTCAGGATGAACAACAGGAGCATCAACTACCTTCCCCACTAGACTTTCTGATACTTTCCAATATAATTTTCCATCTTGGGGAACAAGTTGATAAGAGGTATAAAAAAGGCGAAGAATATCTTCATCTGAACTATAGCCTAAAGCTCGCATAAATACTGAGGCTAAGAACTTCTTTTTCCTATCCAACCGCACATAGAGAAGATTTTTGCTGTCGTACTCGAACTCTACCCAAGCCCCCCGATAAGGAATAATCTTGCCAATGTAAATTCCTTTCACATCTCCAGGACGGAAGAAAACCCCAGGTGATCTTTGAAGCTGACTGACAACTACTCTCTCAATCCCGTTGAAAATGAAAGACCCTTTTTCAGTCATTAAGGGCAGTTCTCCAAAATAGACTTCTTGCTCTTTGATGTGCTTCAATCTCTTTGTTTTAGTTGCTGGGTCCTTCTCCCAAGAAATTAAGCGAACTTTAATTCGCAACGGAACTGAATAAGAATAACCCTTCTGGAGGCACTCCATCGAAGAATATTTGATCTTCAGGCTAACTCTATCTCCACAGTAGGAACAAAGAGGAACCTCAATCTGTTTGACCACCCCGCAATAGGGGCAAACTTCATTTTCGGTAATCTCGACATCAGGAGGAATTAAGGTGCCACAATTCAGACAGCGACGTCGTGAATTTTCAATTCCCTTCAATTTGCCACATTTACATTCCCAATTCCCTAAGGAATAACTAATGAATTCTAGTTCAGTAGTTTCTTTAAAATCGGAAATGGGGAAAACATCTTTAAAAGCGGCTTGAAGACCTATGTCTTTTCTCTCCTCGGGAAGGAGTTCCATTTGGAGAAAATTGGCATAGGATTCCTTCTGGATCGCCAGCATATCCGGCATCGGAAGAATGGTTTTTATTTTTGAGAAATCTTGTCTTTCTCGATAGATATTTTTTAATAAATAAGACATGGTTGCTCTCTCAGAAGAGTTTAGTTTTTATCATCAATTCCAAGAGGTTCTCACCTCCTGGTATTTAAAGCTGCTTATTGCAGCTCAACTGTGGCTCCAACTTCTTCAAATTTCTTCTTAATTTCTTCAGCTTCTTCCTTGGAAATTCCTTCCTTGACTGGTTTAGGGGCATTGTCGACTAGATCTTTAGCTTCCTTGAGACCCAGATTAGTTACTTCCCTGACTGTCTTAATAACGTTGATTTTCTTTTCCCCAATTTCCTTGAGAATCACCGTAAATTCTGTTTTCTCTTCCTCTTGAGCTGCTTCAGCCGGAGCTGGTCCACCAGGAACCGCCATGGGCACCGCTGCGGCCGCGGCACTAATTCCATATCTTTCCTCAAATTCCTTGATGTAATCCGCTAGTTCCAGAACCGTCAAGTTGTCCAGGTGCTCGAAAAACTCTTCTTTGGTTAACTTCTTAGTAGTTTGCTTTTTCTCCTTCGCGGAAGTTGTTGTTTCTTTGGTTTGTGCTTTGGGCATTTTTACCTCCACCCTATTTTTTTGATTTTAATTGACTCAACAACTGGCCGAAAGTGACCAATGGTGCTTGCCAAGTCTGATAAAGTTTTATCAAAGGATAGGCCATTAAATAGCCAATTTTAGCCACTAATTCAGTTCGCGATCCCAAGTTAGCAATCTCTTCGAACCGATCGGCATCCAGATATAATCCTTCGAGGATACCGGCCTTAAATCTTAACAACTTGGTTTCTTGAGCGTATTCATGCAAGGCCTTAGCTAAGCCAACCGGATCATCAGCCGCAAAAGCCACAGCTGTTGGACCACGAAAATAATCCTTGAGAGAGGAAAAATAATCGTCTTTTAAAGCTTTAAGAGCCAGCCGGTTTTTAATGACCTGAAATGAAAAGTTTTTCTCTCTTAATCTTCGCCTTAATTCATTGGCCTGAGAAACTTTTAACTTATTGAAATCAAGCAAATAAAAAGTTGGGAATTCTTCGAATTTCTTTTTAAGTGTCTCTGCTCTTTCAATTTTCTTTTCTCTAGTAATATTCACTTTTCCTTCTCCTATTTTTCAAAACTTGCTTCACTAACCGGTACCGAGGGGCTCATTGTTGTGGAGAGATGGATAGTCCGAATATATTTACCTTTGGCGGCGGGGGGTTTTGCCTGTTGCACAGCCCCGACAAAAGTTTTAATATTAGCTGCTAATTTTTCGTCTGGAAAAGAGACTTTACCTACCGCTGCATGAACTATTCCTGTTTTATCAACTCGAAATTCAATTCGACCTGACTTGATTTCCTCGATAGCTTTTTTAACATCAAAGGTAACCGTTCCTGTTTTGGGGTTGGGCATTAATCCCCGGGGTCCCAAAATTCGCCCCAGTTTACCCACTCCTCGCATCATATCTGGAGTAGCCACCACCGCATCAAAATCTACCCAGCCTTTGGCTATTTTTTCAATCAGATCATCACCACCGGCAAAATCTGCTCCTGCTTCTTCAGCCTCCTTGACTTTTTCACCACTGGCGATTACACAGACCCGTTTTGTTTTGCCTGTTCCATGGGGAAGAACCACCGTGCCTCTAACCATCTGGTCAGAATGACGGGGATTAACTCCAAGCCGCAGGGCTATCTCCATAGATTCATCAAAATTGGTAAACTTAGCCTCTTTAAGCAGGCTGATCGCTTCTTCAAGAGGAAGGGCCCCTTTTTCTTCGATGATTTCCCGTATTTTTTCTTTAACTTGTTGATATTTCTTGCCTCTTTTAGCCACGGATAATCTCCAATCCCATATTTTTAGCCGTTCCGGCAATAATTTTTTTAGCTGCTTCTAAATCATAGCAATTTAAATCAGACATTTTTATCTTGGCAATTTCTTCCAATTGCTTTTCGGTAATCTTGCCCACTTTCTCTCTGTTTGGAGCCCCTGAACCCTTGGCTATTCCGGCTGCTTTCTTCAGTAAAAATGAAGCTGGGGGTGACTTAACAACAAAAGAAAAAGAACGGTCCTTATAAACAGTGATGATAGCAGGTACAATCGTTCCTGGTTCCATTTTAGCGGTTTTTTCATTAAACTGCCGGACAAAATCCATGATATTAACGTTGTGTTGCCCCAAAGCAGGACCAACAGGGGGAGCAGGACTTGCTTGGCCGGCTTCAATCTGAAGTTTAATGGTAGCCACTACTTCTTTTGCCATTTTTCCTCCTATAATTTTTCAACCTGTAAAAACTCAAGTTCAACCGGAGTTGAGCGACCAAAGATGGTCACTAAAACCTTTACCGTACTTCTTTCATGGTTTACTTCTTCAATAATACCATTAAAGTTATAAAAAGGTCCGTCAATTATGCGCACGGCCTCGCCTTTGGTAAATGTATACTTAGGTTTGGGTTTTTCCGAGGTGCTTTCCATATGTTCCATAATTTTCTTAACTTCTTCTTTGTTTAAAGGAGTAGGATCATGACCCGAACCAACAAATCCGGTAACTTTGGGTATTTCTCGAACGAGATGCCAATTACGTTCATTCATTTCCATCTCAACTAAAATATATCCAGGATAAGATCTTTTAGTAGAAACCACTTTTTTGCCGTCTTTGATCTCCACAACCCCCTCGGTGGGAATTATAATTTGGCCAAATTGATCTTCAAGCCCTAATTCTTCAGCTTTCAAACGGATAGACTCGGCCACAAATTTTTCAAACCCCGAATAGGTGTGAACTACATACCAATTTTTTGCCATCTTTCTCTCTATTAACCAAAAAATGATTTTATTTGGGCAATTACCCAGGAAAAAATTACATCCATAAAATAAAGGTAAAAACCGAAGAAGAAAGTGGCAATAATTACCACGATGGTGGTACTATACACTTCTTGTTTTGCCGGCCAAGTGACTTTTCTTACTTCGGCCCGGACCTCTTTCAAAAAAGGCACGATACGTTTATACCATCTTTCCTTTTTGGCCATCCTTGTTTCCTTTTATTTTGGATAATTAAAACCTTATTTCTTGTTTCCGCCTTTAGATGGTGGATGCTAATGGCAGGTGAGGCAGGAC